>CAYRTV010000542.1:0-1533 GCA_964427225.1 uncultured Eubacteriales bacterium | reverse complement strand
TCCATTGGCATGGTTCTTCACGGATACCTGCGCCAGCTGTTCGCGGGTTGTGCCGTATTTTTCCATATGTGCTACGGCGATCAATGCATATAATCCGGGAAAAGTGATGCCGTGGTAGCCCTCATATTCCTGGTCCGCCGCCGTGCCGAGGGCATAAGTGGCCGCATTGCCGTCAACATCGGTCATTTTCTCAACTCCGCCCGCCAGCACAATGTCACTCATTCCGGATGCCACTTCCATATAACCCATCCGAAAGGCTAATCCTCCGGAAGCACATGCCGTTTCCACCCGCGTTGCCGGAACCGGAGCCCGGCCTAAATAATCGGCTAACAGAGACCCTATATGTTCCTGTCCGACAAACAACCCGGACGACATGCACCCGACGTGCATGGAATCTATCCGGTCCACTCCGGCATCCTCAAGCGCTAGTAAAGCTGTTTCCACAAAAACATCACGGAGAGATTTGTCCCAAAGCTCTCCCCATTTGGTCATTCCGACACCGATAACTGCAACATCTCTCATGGCTGTCCTCCTCAATCCGCCTTCCTGATTTTTTGTCTGAATTTAGCGTATTCACCGTATTCAAGATAATTTCGATTGTGCTCCAAATAAAACCGGGTTTTGGGAGCTTTATCCTGGACATCCTTTATTTTTTCCGTGACCTTCAGGATAAACGCATCACTGCCGGCGCCCGATCCGTAAGAGACCAGCAGCACCCTGTCTCCCGGCTGAGCGATATCAAGCACAGCCGTCAATCCCAAGGGAGATGATCCGGAATAGGTATTCCCCAGCAGATTGACCAGCCAGCCGGTTTCAATCTGTTTCCGCTCAAATCCCAGCATTTTACCGACCTTAAAGGGAAATTTTCCATTAGGCTGATGAAAGATGACATAGGCGAAATCTTCCGGAATCATGCCCGATTGCTTCAAAATACCGCGGGCGGCACCGGTGACGTGAGTAAAGTAAGCAGGTTCTCCCGTGAAACGCCCGCCATGCTGGGGATAATACTCATATTCCCGGCGCCAGAAATCCGGTGTATCCGTCATATAAGCATAGGTGTGAGTGATTTCCGCAAGGGGATTATCTTTTCCAAAAATAAAGGACGCGGCGCCGGCGGCGGCAGAGTATTCCAACGCATCCCCGGGAGCGCCCTGAGATGTATCCGCTCCCACGCCTAAGCTGTAACGGACGGCCCCCGATTTAACCAGATTGAGAGCGACAAACATGCCCTCGGTTCCGGCTTTGCAGGCAAATTCAAAGTCCGCCGTATGGACTTCAGGCGTAGCCCCGATGGCTTCGGCCAAAATGGTCCCGCTGGGCTTTACCGCATAAGGATGGGATTCCGAACCAATATAAACGGCTCCGATATCGAGCGGATCAATATCCGTCCTTTTCAGGGCATTTTTGGTGGCCTCCACGGCTAGAGTCACTGTGTCCTGATCCGGGGAAGGCACCGATTTTTCTTCCAGCATCAGTCCCTTTTTGTAACTGGGCGCGTCCGCACCCCAAACCTTGGCTATCTCTTCAACTTTG
>CAYRTV010000541.1:0-1535 GCA_964427225.1 uncultured Eubacteriales bacterium | reverse complement strand
TGGGCAGACATTTTTAATTTCCCTCTATCTGCCTAAAATAATCCACAGTTTCCAGCTCACAAACTCTACTTTCGGCGGTTTATACGGCCTTGCCACCGTCGGGAGTTCCGTATTATTGATCTATGGAGGCAAACTTATTGACCACATGGATTTAAGAAAGTATGCCGTATATTCAGCCCTGCTGCTAATGCTTTCCTGCATATTACTAGCATTTTCAATGAATTTTATCATGGTCTTTACCAGTCTGATGGGGCTCAGATTATCAGGCCAAGGCTTGATGAGTCACATTTCCAAAACCACAATTTCAAAAACCTTTCAGGATGACAGGGGAAAAGCCCTGAGTATAACATCGCTGGGTTATGCAGCCGGTGAAGGTGTTTTGCCTGCTGTTATAAGCCTGCTGATCACGTATATCGGCTGGCGCTATTCATTGATTGCAAATTCCGCATTAATCGGGATTGTTCTGGTCCCCTTTATCTGGTTAACTATTTCAAAAGAGCAAACCGCCATATCCACAGGGCCGCAGCCTGGTGAAAAACCATCCTCTTTCTCCCGTTTATTCTTGCTGCGGGATAAGCGCTTTTATCTGCTGGCCTTAAATTCAGCCGCTACACCCTTCCTTCTGACCGGCTTGTTTTTTTTCCAGACCATTCTGGCAGATTACAAAGCTTGGAACATCGAATGGTTATCCTTTTGTTTCATGGGGTATGCGATAGGCAGAATTCTCTTTTCCATAGCCAGCGGCCCCTTGATTGACCGGCATACCGCGATAAAATTATTACCTTTTTATCTGCTGCCTTTTCTGTCCGGCTTAATTCTATTATTGACTGTCACTCATATCTATGCCGGTATTTTCTATTTATTCTTTGCCGGTATTTCCGTCGGTTTTGGAACGATTGTTAATACGGCGGCAATCGCGGAAATATACGGCATCAAAAACCTGGGGGGCATTGGAAGCGTGTTTTCAACGCTTAAGGTATTCGGCACGGCATTAAGCCCGGCGCTCTTTGGCCTTCTGTTAGACAACAGTGTAAGCTTTTCCTCTATTATACTTTATGCGATCCTTTTTCTTTGCGGCATTATTTTACTCAATACCCAATACATAACCACATTTGATTTTGTTTCTAAAAAATCCAGATAATCATTATTCGGCGCAGAATTTTTCGCGGCCAGGCCACGACGTTAAAGCGGGCCGAGGGCAAGAAAAATAAATCAGCGGTTCTGCATGGATTGTTCGCGGATCAGTTTAAATTCGCTGCCTTCTTTCCATTCTGGAAAATCAGAGGTCATACTTAACCGGTATCCAAGAGTAAAGTACATATGCAAATCATCCGCAAGTCCGCTCAAATCCCAGCTTGAATCAAACTCATCGGATGGTTTATGGTATTTTTCACTGATATATTTTTCTTTTTGAGCCAGCCCCCACTCCTCTCCTTTTTCCACATGCTGAACGCCTGATCCGGCGTTTAAAGCCGGGACCCCCTGTTTGGCGAAAGGAAAATGGTCGGAGCGGTAAAAAGAGCCTTTTTCAGGCG
>CAYRTV010000540.1:0-1539 GCA_964427225.1 uncultured Eubacteriales bacterium | reverse complement strand
GCCGCAAACCGAAATTTGCGGCAATCTCGGCCCGTGAATAATCCAGGTTAAGTAATATTTCTTGACAAGTTTATTTTCCATCCACTTTTCCACAGAGATTTCCACAGGAATTGAGGAAACCTTACCTTTGTTTATTCTTCATCTTTTTTCGGACTGGTTTTAGCGTAGTTCTTCCAGTTCTCCGCCAGGCGCTGGAGTTCCTGATCCACTTTGTGATTGATCGTATCTTCTTCAAAAATGCCGTCTTTCTGCAGCTCTCCCGATTCAAATCCGGTGAGAATCTCCATGCCTTCATCCACGGTACTAACAGCGTAAATGAAAAAACGGTCCTCCCGGCAAGCCTCGATGACTTCCGGTTTCAGCATAAGGTTTTGCACATTGCTTTGCGGAATGATCACGCCTTGGGAATGTGTCAGTCCTTTCTTCTTGCAGACATCGAAGAATCCCTCAATTTTTTCATTCACCCCCCCAATAGCCTGGATTTCTCCTTTCTGGTTGACCGAACCGGTGACAGCGATATCCTGCCGCAGGGGAATTTGGGATAGGCTGGATAAAATGGCATAGACCTCCGTGGAAGAAGCGCTGTCCCCTTCTACGCCGGAATAGGATTGTTCAAAGGCGATACTGGAGGACAGGGAAAAAGGCCGGTTTTGGCAATATTTTCCCCGCAGGTATCCGGAAAGGATCAATACGCCTTTGTTATGGGTCCGGCCGCTGAGGTTAGCCTCTCTTTCAATGTTGATGACCCCAGCCCGTCCCACAGCGGTGGAAGCGGTGATTCGGGTCGGTTTGCCGAATATGGCTTCTTCCCCCATGGGATAAACGGACAGACCATTAACCTGTCCGACCACTTTCCCCTCGGTATCAATCATGATGGTGCCTTCATCAATCATTTCCGCGATTTTGTCTTCGATGAGGCTGACCCGCTCGAAACGGTCTTTTATGGTTTGTTCTACATGCTCGCGTGTGACTTTCTCATTACCGTCCTGGGAAGCGAGGTAATTGGATTCCCGAATGACATCGGCTAGAATATGAAACCGCGTAGTGATTTTACGCTGGCGGCCGGCCAGCCGGGTGGCATACTCCACCATAGCGGCTAGGGCGGTTCTATCAAAGGCCTTTAAATCCTCATCGTCTATAATTTTTTTGATAAAACCGAAATACTTTTTCAATATGTCTTCATTCTTGTCTGTTTCTACATCGAATTCAGATTTGACTTTGAATATCTTTTTAAAATCCGGATCCATGAAATAGAGGATATTGTAAATCCGGTTATCTCCAATCATCACCACATTAACGTCGCAGTCAATTTTTTCCGGTTTAAGCCGGGTGGTGGAAAAGAGAAATAAGGAGGCATAATTTTGAATTTCCAGAGTCTGGTATTTCAAAGTCCGCTTTAAGGTTTGCCAGACCCCGGGTTCTGTCAGGGCATCCAAAGCATTGATGACCAAATATCCCCCATTGGCTTTGAGATAGGAACCGGCTTTGATCTTAGTGAAGTCGGTCCGCATGGTTCCCATTCTGGTGGGAGCCATTTCT
>CAYRTV010000539.1:0-1561 GCA_964427225.1 uncultured Eubacteriales bacterium | reverse complement strand
GATCCCTGCGGAGCGGGTATGATTTTATTTTGATGAAAAGCAAGAAAATGAACGGCATGCGGGCTGGTGATTTCATTGCCCATGATGATCAAAAATTCATTGGGTTCTTCATACCGGGAACGGAATTCCTGCAGGGCTTTGAGCCGGACTTGTGTCATGCCTTCTTCTTCCGCCGGCTGAGTCTCAACCCAGTCAGAGCCGTATGTTTCCCTGTATTTTTGAAGCGCAGGATGGTCATTCCGAATGTCGCGCCAGCGTTCGCCCTTCAGGATAACGTTATGGTCGGTCAAAGCGAGAAAATCGTATCCGTTTTCCCTGTACCACCGGGTAACGCTTTCGGGGAAATCGTCACCGTCACTCCAAAAGGAGTGGGTGTGCATATTCCCTTTGCGCCAGGCGGGACCTGATTGGCTGCAGGAGATAAGGATGAATGCCAGCAATAGAATCAAAGCTGCGAAGAGGGAGCAGTGATTAGCTTTTAATTTCATGGATCCTCCATTTTTCATCGATCCAGATGCCGATGACCTCGGTTTTTGGATATTGCTTTTGAATGAATGCAACCGCTTTTTGGATGTGTGTGATCTGCTTTTCTTTGGAAACCGGATTGCCCGCACAAGCATGGTGTCCGATGACGGCAATCTGACAGGATGCATGTTTTTGGACTGAAATATCCACCCGGGCGAGAATCGACGCAACCTGGGATTGGTTCTTTTGTTCGGCCAGAATCCGGTTGGGGCCGGGTTCCGTGATGGTGTCGATATATTCCGCAAAGAAACGTTCTTGCAGATAATGTATCGCCGGCAGCTGAACGCGGCCGTCCATGCAGTTAATGGCTGTGGCGAATGTCATCATGCCTCCTTTCATTTCAGCCCCTGAAGGCTTCGATTCCAGTGATATCCGCGCCGATGGCCAGAGTGTGGATGTCATGGGTGCCTTCGTATGTATAGACGGATTCCAGGTTAGCCATGTGGCGCATGCTTTGGTATTCATCTACAATGCCCGCGGCGCCTAAAATATCCCGGGCGGTGCGCGCGATCTCGCGGGCCTGCGCGACATTATTGCGCTTGGCCAGCGAAACCTGGGTGTGCTTCATTTTCTCCTGGTCTTTTAACCTTCCGAGCTGGAGGGTTAAAAACTGCATCTTGGTGATTTCCGTCAGCATGTAGACGAGCTTGTTCTGTACCAACTGAAACGAGGCGATGGGATGGTCGAATTGAATGCGCTCCTTGGCATAGCGAAGGGCTTCATCATAGCAGGCGGAAGCGGCACCAATGGCGCCCCAGGCTATGCCGTAACGAGCTTGGGTCAGGCAGCTGAGCGGGCTGCGAAGTCCTTGGGTGTTGGGAAGAAGGTTTTCTTCCGGAATAAGGCAATCCTCGAAAACCAGTTCGGAGGTTACTGAGGCCCGGAGAGAGAGTTTATTTTTGGTTTCGGGGGCAGAAAAGCCGGGCGTGTCCTTTTCCACTATGAAACCGTGGACGCGGCCGTCCAGTTTAGCCCATATAACAGAAATATCGGCGATCGTCCCGTTGGTGATCCACATCTTGGCGCCATTGAGCCG
>CAYRTV010000538.1:0-1563 GCA_964427225.1 uncultured Eubacteriales bacterium | reverse complement strand
CTCCATTAACGGCCGTTTACCTGGCAGAAATATATAAGGAAGCCGGCTTGCCCGACGGTGTATTTAATGTGGTTCAGGGTGATGCCGAAGTGGGGAAAATGCTTACCCTGCACCCCGATATACGGAAAGTCTCGCTGACCGGTGAAGTAGAAACCGGTAAAAAGGTTATGGCTGCCTCTGCGGAATCGCTAAAACATGTTACACTTGAACTGGGAGGAAAATCGCCACTGATTATTTGTGAAGATGCTGATTTGGATGAAGCAGTTCAGGGAGCCATGATGGCCAATTTTTACACCCAGGGAGAAATCTGTTCCAACGGAACCCGTGTTTATGTCGCAGAGAGCATCAAAGAAAGGTTCATTGATCAACTCATCGAAAAGACAAAAAAAATGGTTATTGGCGATCCGATGGTAATGGAAACCCAGGTGGGTGCGTTAATTAGTGAAGAGCACATGAACAAGGTGCTGGGTTTTATTCAAATCGGAAAAAATGAAGGGGCCAGGCTTCTTCTGGGCGGAAACCGTTTTCAATCGCATAAGAATCCTGAACTGAATAATGGTTTTTTTATTGAACCCACCATTTTTGAAACCGACAATGAAAATGCCCGCATTGTGAAAGAAGAAATATTCGGTCCGGTAATGACTATTTTACCTTTTAAAACCGAGGAAGAAGTAATTGCAAAAGCCAATAATACGGTTTACGGATTGGCAGCCGGAATATTCACCAGGGATTTACAACGGGCGCACCGTATGGTTAACCAGCTTGAAGCAGGAATGTGCTGGGTAAATAATTATAACGTAAATCCGGTGGAAGTGCCGTTTGGTCCTTACAAACAGTCCGGCATGGGCAAAGAAAATGGTTTGGCAACCATTGAAGCTTACACTCAATTGAAGACCGTCTATATTGAAATGAACAAAATCGATTCACCCTACAGATAATTAACTATCATGCAATACAACTATATTATAATCGGAGGCGGGACTGCAGGTGCAGTATTGGCAAACAGATTAAGTGCCGAAGCGGAGAATAAAGTTTTGGTTCTGGAAGCCGGAAGGCCCGATTATAGGATTGACTTCAGAATTCATATGCCGGCAGCTTTGAGTTATTTGCTCAACGGCACTTTTTATAACTGGGCATATAATTCAGATCCTGAACCTTACATGAATAATCGGCAGATTGCCCAACCTCGCGGGAAAATGCTTGGTGGCTCAAGCAGCATTAATGGTATGATATGGATTCGCGGCAATAAAGATGATTACAACAAGTGGGGAAAATTAAAAGGGCTGGAAGACTGGGATTATGCACATACACTGCCTTATTATAAGCGGTTGGAAGGCAGAATGACAGGAGCTGACAAATACCATGGAGGAACAGGTCCGATGAAACTTTCAATCCCTGAAAACAGGAATCCGCTTTTTAAGGCATTTTTTGATTCAGTCAGGGAAGCGGGTTACCCCCTAACCGACGATGTAAACGGTAAAAATCAGGAAGGTTTTGGGAAGTTTGATCAAGCCATATTCCGTGCAAGGCGGGTTAGCGCATCGCGTGCGTATTTGTGGCCGG
>CAYRTV010000537.1:0-1564 GCA_964427225.1 uncultured Eubacteriales bacterium | reverse complement strand
GACCATAGAAATTGCGCCGCTCGCATATATGCGAGCGGCGCAATTTCTATGGTCCCGCTGTCAATCCAGCGGTTGGCCTGGTCGGTTAAGACCAGGTCAAATAGGGCGTCGTAAAGCGGACGGAGATAAGGATTGACCTTTTGTTGCAGGTCCCCGGGAAGAAAACCCAACTTCTCGCCGGCTTCGACGGCCGGACGGGTCAGGATAATCCGGTTCACTTTTTTATTTTGGAGGTATGACAATGCCGCAGCCATAGCCAGATAGGTTTTCCCCGTTCCCGCAGGACCGATTCCGAAAACCAGGTCATAGTTGTGCATGGCTTGTATATAGTCTTTTTGATTCAGTGACTTTGGGGTGACGGATTTGCGGGGCAGCGCCAAAGCTTCAGCCGGAAAAAAGTCATCAACCCAATTGGAACGGTCCGCTTCCAGTAAGTCCAAAGCAATGTGATAGTCTTCCGTCTTTAGGGAATGTCCCTTTTCCTGCAGCTGCTTGATTTGATCGAAATAATACTTGGCGAATTTGACTTTATTATCCGGTCCGGAAAGCATAAGGCTGGTTCCGCGAAGGGATAGATTAACGCCCAATCGTTTTCCTAGTTTCTTTAAATTATGTCCCATTACGCCGGTAAAGGCACTATTCCCGGAATAAGGCAGTTCAATTTTTTCCATATTTTTATAGTATTCAGGGAGGATTTTTTACATTTAAAGCATACTAAACACCAATTGAGCGGATTTGTCAAGGGGGAAAGGATTTCACTTGCAGATTCACGTATTATAAATTAATATATGAGGACTATGAAATTAAATAAAGACATTAATTATATTGTTTCCGGTCTTGAACGGTCCGGCACGTCTATGCTTATGCAGATAGTTGAGGCGGGAGGGCTTCCTCTGGCGTTTGACACGAAATCCCGTCCGCCGGACGAAAATAATCCTAAAGGTTATTTTGAGTTGGAAGGCGGCAAGGTCATCAATAAGATGATGGAGGGACAATTTCCGCTGGATAAATATAAAGGCCGTTTTATTAAGATCACAGCTTTCGGCTTGAAGTTTCTGCCGCCGGGAAAATATAAAATAATCTATTCCCGCCGGAATATTGAGGAAATTTTGGATTCCATGGAGAAAATGGCCCGGATTCAGGATAAGGATAGGGATGCCACCCGGAATGCATTTGTTAAATTGGATAAGATGATCAGCAATCTGATTGAAGAACGGGAAGATATTGATGTCTTGTTTTTTGATTATAATCAAACCTTGCAGGATCCCGGCAAAAGTGCAGAGGAAATCAATACATTCCTCGATGCGGGCGATTTGGATATTGATAAAATGACGGAAGCTGTGGATAAAAGGCTTTACCGCAATAAAAAAGTTGGAAAGGAGAAATAATATGGGTAAGAAGACGACCAAAATCGCCATTCCGACCGAATTGTATGATAAACTCAAAAAACCTGCGCAAGAAGCCGGATTGAAATCTGCAGATGACTACATTCTGAAGGTACTGGAAGATAAAGCTGCAGCATCCGATTTCAGCGAAGACGATGAAGAGAAAGTGAAAGAAAGAT
>CAYRTV010000536.1:0-1564 GCA_964427225.1 uncultured Eubacteriales bacterium | reverse complement strand
CATTATCATGTCAGCGGACAGGGTTTCTTCAGCTGTTTCAAAATGGTCCGTCAATCCGGAATAAGGGGTCTGCGTCAGACTGCTTTTTCTAAAATGGTCCATCAGCCGCTCCAGGCTGTTTTTTTCCAGAGAAACAGCGTCCCCCCCCTTACAGCCGGAGAAAACCGAAGCCAGAAAAAGCAACAGAATAAAGATTCTGATATTCTTATTCATGAGGGGGCATTATTGGTCAAAATCCTTTGAATGTCAAGCAACCGGCATGGATTCTGCATGTGCCGTTTATCTTAGATAGCCCAGGGATTTTAATATTTCCCGGTCTTCTTCGGATAACTCGGATTTGTTCTTTTTTGCTTCCATCAGGCCCGGAACGATGTCCTGAATGGCTTGGACCATTTTTTGCCTGATTTTGGGAGCTGCGGCGGCCATGATATTCCGGATACCGGCGAAATCATTCTCCAAGTGAATCAATTCCAATCGTTCATCGTCTCGGCCGGCGTAGAATATAATTTGATAGGGATAATCAATGAGGGAAAAAGCATCGGAATAAGCTTCGGGGGCATAGGTTTCCAGCAGCAATTTGTTTGATTTGCCGGGCTTGAGTAAAGATGTGCCCAACATTGATGTAGGTTTGGGGATATCCAATAAGTCCAAAAGAGTGGGTGCTATATTTAAGTTGGAAACCAGGTTTTTCCGGGGTTTGTTTTTTTTCTTCACTCCGGCTCCCGCCAAAATCAAGGGGACTTTGGTGAAGACTTTATTTAAATAATGAATATGCCCGATGCAATCCCGGTATTCTCCCAAGCCTTCGCCGTGGTCTCCCATTATCACAAAAGCGGACTTATCGTAGAGAGATTGAGCTTTAAGAAAATGGATCAGATCTCCGATTTGGGCGTCCATGTAATGGACTTCTTCCTGATAAAGGCGCTGGGCGGTAGATTCTGCCAGCAGCAGACGGAATATAAATGACAATTGGATGGAAACCGGTTCCGTCCCGTTATTGATGATTATTACTTCAGACTGTCCCGGAGGGGATTGATATGCATGCGATGGTCCAGCGCCGACTTGAGGTGAATTCCATTTTTCATCAAATTGGATTTTAATGGTTTGTTTATTTGCTTCCGGAACCGTCCAGGTCATATTCTCATAGCTGACGGCTTCCACCGATAACCCGGGATCTTTTTCAAATTGTCCGGGCAGCTTGGTATCAAAAACCAGCATATTTTCTCCGGGCCTTACCTTGATGTCTTTTTTTACAAATGCTCTCTCCGTGCTGAGGCAATTAAAAACCGTCTCCCCATTGCAGCTCAGTATGAATTTTCCTTTATATGCCGGAGGAAAGTATGGTTCATGGGGGTCCGAATAATGGATCCAAAAGAATGCTTTTTTCTCCCGCAGCTTAGTGATTAAATCAAAAGCGTCTTCGTTCACTTCAGCGGCGGATTTATACCAGAGATAGGAGCGGCGGTAATTTTCAATATAGTGATCGAATCCTTTGTTCAGCCCGTATTTTTTCCCCAAAGAACCCAATGAAATCACGGCACCTGTGGCCCATCCGTTTTTTTTC
>CAYRTV010000535.1:0-1570 GCA_964427225.1 uncultured Eubacteriales bacterium | reverse complement strand
AAGCGCAAAGGCGAGATTGAAAAGGGCCTGGGTTGTGGACGAATGAAAGCTGATTTCCTCCGGATACGGAGCATTCAAAAAATCAGCGGTCATGTCCCTGACACGGACATGAAAATCCCGGGTCGCCGCTTCGGCGGGATATACCTCCCCCGGCATGGGATGAGACGTCCTAGCTGCATCCGCCATCGCCTGAATGCAAAAATCAACCGTAAGGGTTCCGGCCCCGCAATTAAGGTAAGTTCGTTTATTCCCGAAAAGATCCCTTTCCAAAAGCGGGAATCTGGCTTTTATTTGGGAGTGAACCTCTTCAATACGCTTCGGCCCTGCTTTAATCGTCATTCTAACCGTCCTCGGCTGATTGTTTCATTTTTTTTACCTGCTGATCTATCAAATGAATCAAATCCGCACCACGGGGCCCCCAGCAATGGGGTTCACCGTCGCCATATTCTACAACCCCTCCATAATAGGGGTTCTGGGTTTGTTCAAGGAATTCTTCCATATATTTAACCGCGTTATTGAGATAGTATGAATCCATGTCCCCGACATAGATATGTATTTTGTTCTTTAATTTATGCCCGATAAGGGACCAATTGTTTTCCAGATAATATCTCAAATCAAAATGATCGCGCCAGTATTGAGCCACTTCCGGATCAATTTCTCCGGTCTTTTTATCCCATAGCGGCTTAGGATAGCCGTCTTCCCCCACGGGACCATAACAGGCCATATAAATTTCCCATTGTCCTCCGGACCGGCATTTATCGCCTACGGCCAGCTCATAATAGTTTTCATCTTTCATCATTTCAACGATCTCGCCATTGGGGCGGCGAAGATCGGGACGCTCCACTTTCAGCCAGTCATATTCCTCGAAATAAGCATTGGTGTCTTCGTAAATATTGACGATTTGATGAGCACGAAAGTCCACGGCATCAGGACAGAGTGAAAAGGTCCCTCCAAAAAAATCCGGATGAAAAATCTGCAAAGCCAAAGATATCCATCCGCCGGTGGACCCGCCGGACAATATCCGGGCATAGGGTTCTCTGATCACCCGGAAATGTTCTTCGATATGTGGAATCAATTCCTGCATAACGGCATCTCCGTAAGGCCCTAAATTAGGCGAATTCATGGCATGGGAATCATCATAATAGGGAGAGGGATGCTGAAACGTGACAGCCAGCATCCGGGGGCATTCATCAGATATCCAGTACTGATGAAAATCATATCCTCTTTGCGCACGCCGGTTGTTTTCATCCGGCTTCTCGGTGGTGAATCCGTACGGCGCCCGGAGGGAAAAATGTCCTTGAATATAATTCACCGGATAATGCCTATCCTGGTCGTCATCATAGCCCTTGGGCAGCAGGATGGTCGCTCCCAAATACATGGGCCGGCCCCAAAAATCTGAAAGAAGGCGGCTTTGAAATTTGATTCTCCGCACCCATGGGGTATCAGGAGGAATAGTTACAGCCGGTATAACCCGGTCACACGTAATCCGGATCGTCTGATCATCGTCCGGATCAATGCGCACTTTTTTGACTTCACTGTACATATTCCCCGGGGATCTCAGCCAGTTTTG
>CAYRTV010000534.1:0-1572 GCA_964427225.1 uncultured Eubacteriales bacterium | reverse complement strand
TGGCTGATATATGTATAAAGATCAAGGATATCTTGTTCCGCATCTTCGATCATAAAGATCCGATAACTCATTTGCGTTTTTTTTCATTCATTTTTTTCTGAATATCCCGAAAGCTTTCTTCTAAGGATTTACTTTTTCCATTCTGCAGACTCTGATTACTCAATGCCAGGATCTTTAAAAACGCCATACTCTCTTGGGTTTGTTCATAGGATCGAACATCCTGGAGAACGGCCTTAGCTTCTCCGTTTTGTGTAATCACCATCGTTTTTTTATTTTCGGAAATCTCTCGGATGACTTTGGCGGCGTGGGCTTTGACGTAACTGATCGGCTTAACGGATTCACTGTATTTCATTTTGTTTCTCCTGGAGCATGACCTTATAATAGTCTTAATTTAGGTCTTTTGCAAGGGCCCTCCGCATTAGGCATCAAAGTTTCATTTTAAAGTAAACTGAATCAAATCGGACTCGGCAGTGCTTCCATCCGGGCGGTGGGCGGTCACCATCCAGAAATAGGTTTGTCCGCTCTGCATCCGGCTTTTAAGATCGGGGCCGGGCGTCCACGCAGTGACGAAAATGTGTCCGCTTTCCCATACAGGCTGAAGGTCATCTCCAAAAACACTAATCCGGTAATATTCCGCTCCTTTGGATGGTTCCCATGCGAAGCGGAGTTGAGACAGACGCATGGACTTAACCGGCGAATGCACCTGGACTCCATTTCCGCTGCTTCTTAAATTAAACGGCTCCGGCCTGTCCAAAAAAAGAAAAATGACGGCTGCGGCCAGCACCAGAAACACAGCGGATGCCGCCGCCAATACCGGCCCGGCCCGGGCATACCATGGGCGCCGCTTTTCCTCAATTTCACCGGTTTCTTTTTCGATCCGGCTTAGGAAGTCCTTCTCTTTTTTCAAAATGGCGATAATGGTTTGGAACTCTTGTGCGCAGGAACGGCATGTATCAATATGCTCCATGACGTCCAAGCGTTTTTCAAGCGGCAGCTCCAGCCGTGCGGCTTGCACCAGTTTTTCCGGATCCGGGCAATTGTCCACCTTGACCTCATTTTTATTAAGATTATTTTTGTCCATCGCTTCCTTTTTCCCATTTGACGTACTAATTGCGTGAATTTTCGGTCTTCGTTATATAAGACGCGGGGATCTGATTTTTTTCTCATTGTTCGGATTATTTATTATCTTTTGTTCATCACGTCTGGTCCGTCTAGGTCTATCTAAGTCCATCTAGGTCTATCTGCGTCTTTTCACTCGGCTTGTTGGGCCTACGTTCATTTCAATCAATGTTTTTAAATATTCGGCTTTGGGTGATTTTTGATTTCTAATCGCTGCTGTCACTTTTGGCTCCTGAGAAGCAGCTTGCATTCTTCAGGCACTAACGGATCTTCGGAACGGCGCAGACAGGTCGTTTTCAAGCCAATATTACTGTTTTTGACCGCTGTTTTCCATCATCACGTGCAGGGGCGGGGATTCACCTTTCTTGTCCTCGCCCATATAGAGGGTGGTATGCGGGAAGGGGATTTCAATACCTAATTCGTCAAATTTCTTTTTCATTCTGCGGTTGAATT
>CAYRTV010000533.1:0-1578 GCA_964427225.1 uncultured Eubacteriales bacterium | reverse complement strand
GAGAATACCTGGTCGACTCTTCGTAGTTTCCCTGGTTTGAATGGACGATGCCCAGGTTGTTGAGCATCATGCTTACAGCCCCTTTTTCGTCGGCGGCGCGTGCTTTTTCCAGTCCCTTCCGGAAGAAGTTCAGGGCGTCGTAATGCCGGCCTAAATCGGAATATACGGAGCCGATATTATTGAGAACAAAGATTTCATTTTTGATCTCTTCTGCTTTACGGGAGAGTTCCAATCCTTCGCTGAAATATTCCAGGGCTTTTTGAAAATGGTCTTGATTGCCCGTGCTCAGTCCCATATTGCGGTAAATTGTCCCAATATCGTTGAGGTCAATAGCGACATAGGTGTCATCTCCAAGTTCCCGATCAATAGCCAGAGCCTGGGTAAGATAGTCCAATGCTTTTTCGTGGTTCCCGATATTTTTATAAATGATTCCCATGTTGTTGAGTGTATTTGAGATTTCAACTTTGTTTTCCAGTTTTTTTGCGATCTGGAGGGCGGTTTCCAAATGGTTGAGGGCCTGAGCGTAATTTTCAAACTTTTGATGGTAGAGTCCGATATTATTGGAACAGCGGCCGATTTCCTTGTCATGATTCAATTCCCGGGCGATACTGAGAGCCCGTTCGTTGAGCCGGCGGAAATCCCTCAGCTTATTGGCATACCAG
Source organism: uncultured Eubacteriales bacterium (assembly GCA_964427225.1). Classification (GTDB taxonomy): domain Bacteria; phylum Acidobacteriota; class Aminicenantia; order Aminicenantales; family Aminicenantaceae; genus CAYRTV01. The sequence continues at coordinate 916 of CAYRTV010000533.1, read as the reverse complement.
TAGGTCACTCCTTGCTGGCGCAGGCATTTAAGTTCATGCTCCGGGCTGCCCGTTGTCCGGGACAATTCTATCGCTTTTTCAAAAACGTCAATGGATTCGTCGAATTGAGACTTATCCCGGAATTCTTTACCCTGGCGGTAAAAGTTATGAATTTCCAGGATGTTCCGGTATTGACTTTCTAATTCCTGAAGATTATTTTCTTGTGTGCTCCTAAGTGCGGTTTCAAAGTGATGGCGGGATTGTTCGAGTTCTCCGGTATTCCAATAAAGCAGGCCTAAGTTGAATTCCGCCTGTGTTTTTTCCGGTTTGAGACCGGCTGTGCTGTTTTGCAGGAATTGCTCGAATTCCTGAATGGCCGGCAAAAATTGTCCAGCAGACTTCAATTCCTCCGCTTTGCGGAAATCAGCGAGCCGGGTTTGATCTAGGATAGCAGAAGCGGACAGAAAACCGGAGTTAAAAAACGGACAAAGAAAAACTGCGGATGATAGAATAATTCCGATGAAGGCGAAAGCCGATTTCTTCATAATTAATCCCTAACCCGGCATAATACCATACACTTGAATATCCGGTTAGATTTTCGCACATTTTCAAATAAGTGGCAATCGCCTTTAAGGATGGAGGAAGGGGTGAATTTTCCCCCTTCTTTTCACCCTTTCAGATGATATATGATGGAATTAATGGTCAAATATAAATCAGTCGCCCTCGCTGGGCCGCCCGCGATTGAGGTCGCCGGTGACCTTGAAATGGCCGTCTTCATAAGGAACCGGTTCTTCAAAGGTTTGATCCACATTATAGACCGGAACGAAGTTAAGCAGGGACGCGATGAACGTGACCGGTTTCTGCATCCATTTGAAAAAGTCGGAACGATGATGGGTGGGTTGTGCGTTCAAAACACCGGGAACTGAAAATAGTGTGA
>CAYRTV010000532.1:0-1596 GCA_964427225.1 uncultured Eubacteriales bacterium | reverse complement strand
ATCGATTTCAGCGCCATGGCAATCGGCGATCCACTTCACTATAGACAGTCCCAGGCCTGAACCTCCGGTTTCCTTCGAACGCGATTGGTCAACCACATAAAAGCGATCGAATATTTTCGGAAGGTCTTCTTCAGGAATTCCCACTCCGGTATCGCGTACTGCAAGAACGGCCCGGTTTTCCTGCCTTTTCAATGTCACCGTCACCTGCCCCCCCTCCGGAGTATAACGCACCGCATTGTCGAAGATATTCGCGACCATCCTTTCCAAAAGATCCCGGTTTCCTTTAATCCGAAGCGGTTCAATGTCATCCGCTTTCAAATTCAACTTCTTTTTCTTAACGGTTTGGATACGGCTTTCCGCTACATCAGCCACAACTTCTTCCAGGGTCACATTCTGATGCAGCTTGGATTTATCCAGGCCTTCCACCCGCGAGAGAAACAGCAGGTCATCGATGATCTTTTCCATGCGCTGGGATTCTTCCAGCACACTGTTTAATGTCGCTTCATATTCTTCTTTAGTCCGGGGCTTGCGCAGCAAGACCTCCACCTCTCCCCGGATAATAGTCAAAGGCGTCCGCAATTCATGGGACACATCACCGGAAAACTGCCGGATTCTATTGACTGAGATCTCCAGCCGTTTGATCATATCGTTGAATGTATCGATCAGCTCCCCTATCTCGCCGCCCCGGTTTTCAGTGTCTATGCGGAGAGAAAGATCATCTGCGGATATTTGTCTCGCCGTCTTGACTACGCTTTTGACCGGATGCAGAGCCCGGTTGATAATCACCCCGCCCCCCGCCGAAGCCAAAACCAGCAGCAGCGCTCCCGAAAGTATCATAACGACTAAAAGCTGATTGAGTTCCTGATATGTCTCCTTCAGTGAAATACCCACCTGCAGAATTTTAGGGCCGCGAACGGGAAACAGGACAATGCGAATTGGATATTCACCCAAGTGGTCGCCGCAAAAATTAGTATACACTAAATCATCAATATCCGAATGGTCAGCTTTGTAGTACAGCTTGGGTTCCACTAAAAATCCACCTTCGGCAATCCCGGGAGACCTGACAGTGTCTTTGATCTGTTTTTTTCCCTCTTCACTTAATTCAACCAGCTGAATATAGGGCTGATAAGCGGAGAACTCTTCCTTGGTGCGGGCGATGGCTGTTTCCCAAGGCACTCCCTTGTGCCGCCACCATTCCTCATAGGTTTCATCCGCGATTTCCAGAATGATCCTGTCCAATTCATCCCGCTGGCGGTCCTTGAATCCCTGATACAGAAAGATTCCCGCGACGGAAATCGTGATGCCCAGGAAAAGAATATACCAGATGATCAGTTTGAAACTCAGGCTTTGGAAACGCATCTTTTTCATATCAGTCGGCTGTCCCGCCCTCTATGGTGAATCCGATGCCCCGGACAGTTTTAATCAGCTTGGTTTCAAAATTGCGGTCGATTTTTTCCCGCAGCCGGTTGAGATATACATTCACAATGTTGCTGGTTCCGGCATAATTGCGGTCCCAGACATGTTCTAAAATCTGGCTTTGGGTCACAATGCGGGCCTGGTTCCGCAATAAGTACTCCAGCAGGGCATATTCCCTGC
>CAYRTV010000531.1:0-1601 GCA_964427225.1 uncultured Eubacteriales bacterium | reverse complement strand
AATGAACGTATTGTCGTCGTCTGCGGCAATCTCGGCCCGTGAATAATCCAGGCTAGTTAACAGGAAAGGATAACTCAAACAGTGTGCCCCGGTGACGGCTCTGTCGAATCTTGAGAGTTCCACGCAGCTGCGCGGCCAAATCCTTCACCAACTGCAGCCCCAGGCTGTCCACTTTTTGAAAATCAAAAGTTTCCGGCATACCGGCCCCGTCATCCTTGATTCTCAACAGAAGCCAGCCTTTTTTTGTATCTGCCAGGTTGACTGTAATCTTGCCTTTTTCCCGGTATAAAAAGGCATGTTTCAATGCGTTGGTGACAAGTTCGTTGACGATCAATCCCAGCGGAATCGCCCGGTTGATGTCCATCCGGATGGAATCCGTTTCAACATTAAGGGTAATCTTGTCTCCTTTTATATTCTGGGTAGACATCAGATGTGAGGTCAGAGTCCGGATATAGGCGCCATAGTCAATCCGGGATAAATCCTTTGAACGGTAAAGGCTGTCATGAATCAGCGACATGGAACGAATACGGTTCTGGCTTTCAAGAAATTTACTTTTGGCATCTTTGCCGCGGACTGTCTGAGCCTGAAGCCGCAACAGACTGGAAATGACCTGCATATTGTTTTTAACCCTGTGGTGTATTTCCCTCAGCATGACATCTTTTTCCCGCAAGGAGGTCTCATTCTGGCATTCAACCAGCCATCTCTGAATTTCACCGGAAGCCTGTTTGATAAATGTATTGATCAATTCGAAATTTCGAATTTGCCTCTCATCCCGGCATAGAAAAGCGATCGTCCCCAAAATGCGCCCTCCGTGAATCAAACCGGCCGCATAAATTGACTTAATTTTCAGTGCTTTCTCCAAATGACGGCATGTTTCTCTTGGAATTCTCTTTAAAGCCAGGTCATATATCCCTCCCCGGATTTTTGCCAGCCGGCCTTTTTGAATTCCGGATTCAACTTCGCTTAAATTCAAACGTAATCTTAAATCCTTCAAATTTGCATTTAATATCTTTTCGATTTGAAACAATCCCTTGCCCAATCCGGAAAAAGCTTTTACTTCCATGGTGTGGCTGTCCTGATTAAAACCATTAACTATAACCCCGCAGTTTTCGATCTGCCGCTGCAGCAGGTCTGCAATAACGGCAAAGATATTCTCATCCGGAGACACATTCACAAAGCGCATCGCCGCTTCATTCAAAAATTTCAAATTCCGAATCAATCGTTCTTCACGCACCTGAATCCGCTTCTTTTTTGAAATATCCCTGGCCAATCCCAGTACTTGGGTTTCCCCGCTGATTTTCGCAGTTACAGTCTGTATCTCAACCACAATGCGTTTACCGTCTTTTCTTTTAAGGGTGATTTCCCGGGGGCCGATATCCCCCTTGATTAAGCTCTCAGCCAAAGCGGCGGCTGCCTTCGGAATTTGGTCAGCCGGGAGCAGCTTGATATGCCTATAATTTTTGCCGTTCATTTCATTTCTATCGTAACCGGTTAATTTTTCAACCGCTTTATTTCCGGCTATAATATTTCCTTTGGCGTCTGCTAGATAATAGGCATCCGGCGCCATTTCAAATAATTTTCTGAACCTCTCTTCAGATGCT
>CAYRTV010000530.1:0-1611 GCA_964427225.1 uncultured Eubacteriales bacterium | reverse complement strand
ATCGGTTTTGGCTTCAAAAGGTTGCCTGAGGGCAGGCGCAGGATTACTTACAGCTCATGTTCCGAGACTGGGGTATCCGATTATTCAAACGGCGGTACCCGAAGCAATGGTCAGCATCGATCCGCATGATTCAATGTTTACTGATTTCCCCGATTTGTCGCCGTTTTCAGCAATAGGAATTGGACCCGGGATTGGATTGAAACATAACTCGCAAAAGGCGCTGCATGAGTTGATTGAAATAGCAGAAGTGCCAATGGTGCTCGATGCCGACGCCCTCAATATTCTTTCGGAAGATAAAGAATGGCTCAAAAAATTACCTCCCAATTCTGTTCTGACACCTCACCCCGGTGAATTCCGGCGCCTGGCAGGAGAAGCAAAAAATTCATGGGAACGTATTGAAAAACAGAGGCAATTTGCCAATGATTACAAGGTAATTGTAGTTTTGAAAGGAGCTTTCACCAGCATTGCGACTCCTGCTGGCAAGTTGTATTTCAACTCAACGGGCAACCCCGGAATGGCTACCGCAGGCAGTGGCGACACCCTCACCGGAATCATACTTGGTTTGCTGGCCCAAAGAATAGCGCCCGTTAAAGCCACAATTGCAGCGGTTTTTTTACATGGGAAAGCAGCTGATTTGGCAGTTAAAGAAAAATCGGAACCGGCATTGATTGCCGGGGATATTACTGACTTTCTGGGTAATGCATTCCTGGAAATTGGATGATGGTTTTCAGAATGAAAGTAATTCAAAATAGTTGGCTGATATAAAGGAGAATTAATCTTTTTTTAAAAAGCCACTCCAAAAATTTCTAAATAAATAAATCTCCCTCTGAGGTTGAAAACGAAGCATAAACAAACTCAAACTTTTTTCTGGAATTCGCAATAAAAGTTCTATTTTTAGGTCTTAAATAAAAAATTATGCAACGAATACTTCTTATACTTTTAACCGTGTTGATTGTTGTGCCCGCTTTTGGCCAGCGAAAAAAAAGGGGGGAAGAGGAAACCGCCCCGGCTTTTGTTGAGGGAATAACTTACGCTTTGCCCCGGACAGGAATAAAAATTTATGTGAAAGCCGTTAAAGAAACGTTTGAACCCGGTTCTTATGCTGCTTATGCAGAACAACTGCTCGGAATTACCGACGCCAAAAACCGCTCATCGGTAAAATGGCAAATTGAAAATGTAAAACTGGAACCGTTCACAGAACCTGATCCGGATCAAGTTTACAAGGCAATGGGCGAGGGAGCTTTTGCTGTCAGCCTCACCCCATTGGGCTGCCTCGCAGGTATCAACACTTCTGCTCCCGGAGTTGAAATTCCCAAATTAAAAACTAACCGCTTCATTGAGAAACCGGAGAAGGAGGATGGTTTTTCGTTTGCCAATTTCAATGATTCTCCGTTTTACACGCCTGGCGATTCCTCCAATAACTACCGCCCGGTTAAAGTGGATGCCGGGAAGAAAGCTGCCGAAGCAGCCTCACGGATTATGGAATGCCGGCTCACACAGTTTCACATGGCTGCAGGCCTTATGGACGAATTTCATCCGGATGGGGCAGCTTACAAAGTGAGCCTCGATGAACTGCAACGGATTGAAAATAATTACCTGAGTTTATTTACA
>CAYRTV010000529.1:0-1633 GCA_964427225.1 uncultured Eubacteriales bacterium | reverse complement strand
GCTTACATGATGAGCGGCGCAAATACCAAACTGACAACCGCCATTAATTTGATAAGTATATTCATAGACGGGCCCGCTGTATCCTTCAAAGGGTCTCCAACGGTATCTCCAATAACAGCGGCCGCATGGGTGTCGGTTCCTTTTCCTCCTAAATGACCTTCCTCAATATATTTTTTGGCGTTATCCCAGGAAGCACCGGCGTTTGCCATGAAAATGCCCAGAAGCACTCCGGTCGCAGTTGCTCCGGCTAAAAACCCTCCCAGGGATTCAGCTCCGATAAAGAATCCGACGAGGAGGGGAGAGATGACAGCGGTCAGGCCCGGTAAAACCATTTCTTTCAGGGCACTGCGGGTTACTATATCCACACAGCGGTCGGAGTCAGGTTTGGCCTGCCCTTCCATCAAGCCCTTTATTTGCCGGAATTGCCTGCGGATTTCCTGAACCATGTTGTCGGCAGACCGGCCGACGGCCTTTAAGGTCATGAAAGCAATAACAAAAGGCATCATGGCACCGATGAGAAGTCCGACGATGGTTTTGGAATTTGTCAGACTGATGATATCCAAGCCGGCGGTTTTTTGATAAGCGGAAAATAAGGCCAATGCAGTCAAAGCTGCGGAGCCGATAGCGAATCCTTTACCGATGGCGGCGGTGGTATTGCCGCTGGCATCAAGTTTATCGGTGATCTTCCGGATCGCATCACCGGCTTGGGACATCTCCGTTATTCCGCCGGCATTATCAGCGATGGGACCATAGGAATCCGTGGTCATCACAATGCCGATAGTGCCGAGCATGCCCACGGCAGCCAGGGCAATTCCATACAGGCCTGCCAGCTTAACGGATATAAAAATAGCGGCTGTAATGGTTAAAAGCGGAAGGACAACGCTCTCAAAACCAAGGGCTAAACCCATAATAATGGTGGGGGCGCTTCCGGTTTCAGCTGTTTTCGCCAGTTTACGGATGGGAGGGCCGGCTGTAAAATATTCGCTTTCCAAGCCAATAAGCACACCTGCGAGCATGCCGGTGAATACAGCCCAGAAAATATTCATTTCCGCGACGATCATTTTAACCGTAAAAAAGGCTCCGGCCAGAAAAAGCAGAGCACTGATATACGTTGAATTACGCAATGCGGATTGAGGATTAAACCTTTTGAGTATCTTGATTGACCAGACTCCTAAAAGGGAGCAAATCAACCCGACAGCAATCAAGGTCAGAGGCAAAGTCATAAAATTAAGGGCCGGGGTCATAGTGGCGCCTAAGGCCATGGCTGCGATCACCGATCCCACATATGATTCAAACAGATCTGCTCCCATTCCGGCTGTATCACCTACATTGTCGCCGACATTATCCGCAATAACACCAGGATTCCGGGGGTCGTCTTCAGGTATCCTGGCTTCCACCTTTCCCACCAGATCGGCACCGACATCAGCGCTTTTGGTATAAATCCCTCCGCCGACACGGGCGAAAAAGGCTACTGAACTGGCACCCATCGCAAACCCGTTGATAATGGCAGGATCTTGAGTGAAAAAATATATCAAACCCAGGCCGGCGACTCCAAGGGCGGCCACGGATATGCCCATAACTGAACCGCCTTGAAAGGCAATGGATAACGCCTTAGCCATTCCACCCGAGATCG
>CAYRTV010000528.1:0-1639 GCA_964427225.1 uncultured Eubacteriales bacterium | reverse complement strand
GGATCCGCTGGAGAACGGGTCAAGATGATGAAGGAAACAGTTGACAATATCGCCGCCTACCGTATGGAAACCGGGATAGATGTCCATCCAGTATTGGCCCATCCCAATTTCCGCTGGGCCATAACAGCAGAAATGATGCTGAAACTCCCCACTCTCCGTTTTTTTGAAGTCTACAACTACAGCTCAGATTGCAATAACGAAGGCACCGAATACAGGGCCGGCACAGAGCGGATCTGGGATATCGTACTGTCCCAAAGGCTGGCTTCCGGCAACGACCAGCTTCTCTACGGCCTGGCTACGGATGATACCCATAACTATCACGGCGGCAGCTCCGGTCCAGGCAGGGGCTGGGTGATGGTGCGTTCGGATGAGCTCATGCCGGAAGCCCTTCTCAACGCCATGAACACCGGTGATTTTTATGCTTCATCCGGTGTTATAATGAAAGATGTCCGCTGTGACGGTGAAGCCATCACCGTCAACATCAAACCTGAAAAAGGAGTCACTTACGAAACCGAATTCATCGGCACTATGCGGGGATTTGATTCATCCAGCACTCCCACCACAGACGCCGAAGGCCATGTCATCGAAAATACAACCAGGACCTACAGCCCGGATATCGGCCGGGTTCTAGCCGTAAGCAATTCCCTAAATCCCGTTTATCCCTTTACGGGCCAGGAACTTTATGTCCGGGTGCGTATCACTTCCACCGCCGATCACATTGATCCGGCAACCGGGGAAATTTTGGGAAAACAAAAAGCCTGGCTCCAGCCGCACATTCCAAAAAATAATCAGAATTAACCCAACCCGCGGTCCGGCCTCGTTATCTTATCCCCGCTTCATGCCGGGACAGCGTTATCATGTTTCGTGGCGCGACCCCATCAGTTTTTCGATTTCATCTATTTCTTTGGGAACATCCTTGGTTAAAACTTCACAGCCATCCTTGGTTATAAGGACTGTATCCTCAATGCGGATACCGAAGCCCTTCTCGGGATAATAAAGCGCCGGCTCTATGGCAAACACCATGCCTTCTTCCAGTGGAACTCCGCGGGGGCCGACGTCATGAACCGTCATTCCCACATAATGCCCAATTGTGCCTGGTTTCCCGGGAGGGCCGCAATGCGATAATGTCTCCGGAACTTCTATCCCTTTTTTTTCCATGACTTCAGCCACATGCGTTTGAACATCTTCGACAGTGACTCCGGGCTTGTAGGATTCAATACAGGCTTTCTGGACCGCCAAAACAATCTCATAAACCTCTCGCTGTTCTTGGGTGAACTTCCCTGAGACGGGCCAGGTCCGGGTAATGTCTGTCATCAGGTAATCAAGATCTCCCCCGAAGTCCATAAGGATCAATTCACCCGCCTTGGCCGCTTTTGAGTTCTGGTTGTAGTGCAGGATACAATTATTGATACCGGAACCCACAATGGGTGTATAGCCTGCACCTCTGGCACCATGCTTGAGGATGATATTCATCGCCGCCGTCTCTATTTCATATTCAAAAACTCCGGGTCTCGTGGTCAGCATGGCCTGTTTGACGCCCTCGGCTGAGATTCTGGCTATTCTCCTGATTATCTCTATTTCTTCAGAAGACTTGATCACTCTCATCAAATCAATGAAGGGGGTGATATCTTTCATTTCC
>CAYRTV010000527.1:0-1657 GCA_964427225.1 uncultured Eubacteriales bacterium | reverse complement strand
TTTTCCAGCAAAAGACGGGCGATTTCCGTGACCTGCTTCCAAGTCCCATCCCCATTCATACGGTTCCGGTAATGGTCATGTACGTGCTCAGGACCGTCAAGCGAAAGGCCGACGAGAAATCTATTTTCGCGGAAAAAATCCGACCACTCTGCGTCGATCAGCAGGCCGTTGGTTTGAAATCCGTTGCCGACCAAATGGCCGCGTCCGTATTTTTTCTGCAGCTCAACTGCCCGGCGATAAAAGGGAAGACCCATGAGTGAAGGCTCTCCACCCTGCCAGCCGAAATTAATTTGCCTTTCAGGACCGGAGAGTGCACTTCTGACCATGGCTTCCAGCACGTCTTCACTCATCCGGTGAGGCCCGGATGCGTCAAGGAAATCTTTTTTTTCCAAGTAAAAGCAGTACCGGCATCCCATATTACAGTCCGGTCCGGCAGGTTTAACCAAAATAGATTGAAGCGGTTTCAAATCAGTGCCGGCTTGGTTTGCAATCCGTTTCTTTTTCCTTCGCTTTCCCGGTGTTTTTGGCTGCGGAGCCGTTCTGACATCCGCCTGCGTCCGCCTTGTATCCAAGAATTCTTCCATTTTCCGGTCGCGCTGTTCCTGCTTAAGACGCTCCAAGATGCGTTTCCGAACTGCCTCAAATGAGAGAACCTGTTCCGGGCGGCGGTCATGTACTTTAGCGATATGGAAACCATAAGAAGTCTGAAAAACTCCGCTGATTTCTCCCTTTTCCATATTAAAAACCACATCTTCGAACTGCTGGACCATCCGCCCCCTAGGGAAATAACCTAGATCGCCCGCATTGTCCGGGCAGTCGGAATGGCGGGAAGCCAGCTCTTCAAATGCGGTGTCCGCCTGCAATTCCTTATAAATATCCTGAATGGCTGTTTCCGCTGCTTCCGCGGAAGTTTGGGCGGTCACATGTTTAACAATGTGAGCAGCACGGACTTGCTCCGGAACAATGAATTCTGCTTGATGTTCCTGATAATAAGCCCGGGCTTGTTCTTCGGAAGGGCGAGAAAGATCCGCACAGAGATGTTCTGTGAATTTCTCCACTTGAATCTGTCTTTCAATATCCTGTTTAACCGCTGCTTCCTGTTTTGGGTCCAAATCCGCGGGAATACGCATCTGCCCGGGCTGCATGGATTGGCCTTCCTGAAGCTGTTTTAACCGCTGATTCACCTCCTCGGCGGTAACCGGCATGTTTTCGGCAGCGGCCGCCTGCCGCAAGAGCACCTGTTCAATCACATTTTCCTCAGCCCATTCCCGGAGACGCTCCTTTTGCTCCTCCGGCGGCTGGTCAGAAAAAGTCCGCAGATACATAGGCCGCATGCGTTCGATCTCGGCTTGTATGACTTCACTGTCTACCCGCTCTCCATTAATTATTAATGCCATTCCGTCTTAATCCTCTCGAAATGAATGCCTTCAGCACATTCATTATACATAGTCTTATACATTATGTTTAATTTTCCTGAACGGCTCTATCTTTACATCGGTTAGGAAGTGTTATATACATGAGTCATCACGATGAAAATCTCCAAATGAACTGTTACAATGAATCAGGAAGGATGAGATCATGATGAAACGGGATGATAAAGGATATTTAACGTATAGGAATGACGCGGGCAAAATAAGAGTCTTTTCAGGTATTCAGC
>CAYRTV010000526.1:0-1664 GCA_964427225.1 uncultured Eubacteriales bacterium | reverse complement strand
CATTTAGTTGAGGATAAAATACATGCCCGTTCAACCGGTCCTTATTCTCTCATAACCCAGCAGCCGCTGGGCGGAAAGGCGCAATTTGGCGGCCAGCGGTTTGGAGAAATGGAAGTATGGGCACTGGAGGCATATGGAGCTGCTTTTACCCTGCAGGAATTATTAACGGCAAAGTCGGATGATGTGGAAGGCCGCGCTAAAATATACGAAGCGATTGTAAAGGGAGATTCGGATTTTAGTCCAGGTCTTCCGGAGTCGGTCAATGTCCTTATTCGGGAGCTGCAGAGTCTGTGTCTGGATTTCGAGTTGGAAAAATCAGAGAAAGATGAAGTTTTGCCATGGGGAATTGATGTACCTCAAATTTTAAAAGGAGAGAAATAATGGATACAAGGCATCCGATGGGAGGGAAGCCGAAAATCGATTTCGACCAGGTTCGGATCGGGATCGCCTCTCCTGAGAAAATCTTAAGCTGGTCATGGGGAGAAGTGACCAAACCCGAAACCATTAACTATAGAACTTTCAAACCGGAAAAGGACGGATTATTTTGTGCGAAGATTTTTGGTCCCATCAATGATTATGAGTGCTTATGCGGAAAATATAAACGCATGAAGTACCGCGGGATCATCTGCGAACGCTGCGGTGTTGAGGTTACCCGCTCCAATGTGAGGCGGGAACGGATGGGCCATATCAAACTGGCTTCACCGGTGGCGCACATCTGGTTTTTCAAGAGCACACCGAGCCGGATCGGTCTGGTTTTGGATATGACGCTAAAAGATCTGGAAAAGGTCTTGTATTTTGAATCATATATCGTTATTGATCCGGGAGAAACGCCGCTGCAGGAGAAACAGCTGTTAACTGAAGAGGAACATAAAGATGCTCAAGGAAAATACGGCGATAAATTTACGGCGTCCATCGGGGCGGAGGCCATTAAAACCCTGCTGGAAAAGACGGACATCGCCAAAGAGAGCGACCGGCTGCGGAAATTGATGAAAACAGAAACATCCCAGCAGAGAAAACTGCGCAATGCCAAACGCCTTCGGGTTTTTAAAGCTCTGAAACAATCCGGGAACCATCCTGAATGGATGATTCTGACTGTCATTCCGGTTATTCCCCCGGATTTGAGGCCGCTGGTCCGTCTCGATGGCGGCCGGTTCGCAACCTCCGATTTAAATGATCTTTACCGCCGGGTGATCAACCGGAATAACCGGTTGAAAAAACTGATTGAACTCCGGGCTCCTGAATTGATTATCCGCAATGAAAAGCGGATGCTGCAGGAAGCCGTGGATGCTCTGTTTGATAATGGAAAACGCGGACGGGTGCACCTGGGCCCCAACCGGAGACCGCTGAAGTCTTTAAGCGAGGCGCTGCGCGGCAAGCAGGGCCGATTTCGCCAGAACCTGCTGGGAAAACGGGTGGATTATTCAGGTCGTTCTGTCATTGTTGTGGGGCCGGAACTGAAACTGCACCAATGCGGCCTTCCAAAAAAAATGGCCCTGGAATTATTCAAGCCTTTCATTTTCCATAAACTTGAAAAAGAAGGTTTGGTTCCCAGCGTCAAAATCGCCAAAGAATGGCATGAACAGGAGCGGCCGGAGGTATGGGATTTTTTGGAAGAAGTTGTGAAAGAGCATCCCATTCTGTTGAACCGGGCTCCGACGCTGCAC
>CAYRTV010000525.1:0-1666 GCA_964427225.1 uncultured Eubacteriales bacterium | reverse complement strand
TGGAGACGAAATTGAGATCTTTAATGAAAAAGGACGCGGATATATCGCTTGCGCGGAATGTATTGAATCATCGTTTACCCGTTTGAGAATACTGGATACATTTTCAGCTGAACAATCGGAATTCAAACTGATTTTAGCTCCTGCACTGATCAAACTCAAGGCTTTGGAAATTGTCATTCAGAAAGCAACGGAATTGGGAGCAGCTTCCATCTCGCCGGTTATTGCGGACCGGTCAATTGTGAAATATGACAGCAAGATTCAAAATAAGCTGACCCGCTGGAATAAGATCATTCTGGACGCCTCCAAGCAAAGCAAAAGAATCACCCTGCCTGAAATTCGAGAGCCGCTGCCTTTAAAGAAATTTATGGAAACCGGACTTGGGGAAAAAGGAATGGGATTGTGTTTGAATCAGCACGAATCCGTTGCACTGAAAAAAGTTGTGTGTGATTATGCCCCTCCAACCGAGAACGTTGTTCTGCTGGTCGGGCCGGAAGGCGACTGGACAGAGCAGGAAAAAAGAGCTATAGTTCAGCACGGATTCCGCATGGTCAGTTTAGGCCGGATGACATTACGATCAGAAACAGCGGCCATCAGCGGAATGGCTATCATTTCACACTTCTGGATGAGTTGAGATGTTTTTACAGGGACAAAAAGTCGGAAAATATCAAATCATACGATCATTGGGGAGCGGGGGGTTTGGTGCTGTCTATTTGGCCAAAGATACTTGGCTGAATATTCCTGTCGCCATTAAGGTTCCTCATAAGCAATCGGTGGAACTGTTCAAGCTCCTGAAAGAACCCCGGCTGCAGGCGGCGCTGAACCATCCGAATATAGTGCGTATGCTGGCGGCTGAAAAAGAAGACAAAGTGTTTTTTATGGTCATGGAGTATATCCGGGGAGGCACATTGGAGAAAGTTCTTGAAAAAGAAAAGCTCCTGAACTTTGAGAAAGCCTGCAATTATATTCTCCAAATCTGTGATGCCGTACAGCATGCCCACGAAAACCGGATCATTCACCGGGATTTGCGTCCTTCAAATATTATGCTTAGTGAGGAAGACAAGGTTAAAATAACGGATTTCGGAACCTCTGCCTGGTTAAATAAAGTGCCTTATGCATCAACGCGGATCGGCTCACCTCCCTACATGGCCCCGGAGCAATTTCTGGGGAAAGCAACTTTTCAATCCGATATCTATTCCATCGGCTGTATTTTTTATGAAATGGTTATCGGACGCCCGCCCATCTTTGACCCGGATCCATTTAAAATATTAGAAAAGGCCAAGCAAGGAAAAATAACACCCCCGAGGATCAAGAACAGCCGTTTACCGCGCGAAATCGATTCCATTATCATGAAGTGCCTGTATTCTAAAACCGAAGAAAGATACCAAGGGGCGGGGGAAATTATCAGCGCTTTGTCCCGGTTCCGGGGAAAAGATGCCAAAAAAACTGAACTCGAGGATATCCGCAAGAGGATTCAGGCTAGAGAGCAGAAGACAAACGCTTGCTGCTGGAATTGCCGTAAACCGCTTCCATACAAATCAGAACGGTGCCCGTATTGCAATGAAGAAAATTGACTTGAATATGCAATTGGGATAAGATGAAAACCCAAAATTGAGCCTGCATTTTTTATAATAAATGATAAACAGGCTGCGCCTGTTCCGGTCAGCAG
>CAYRTV010000524.1:0-1667 GCA_964427225.1 uncultured Eubacteriales bacterium | reverse complement strand
ACCCAGTCCGCCGGCATGAAAGACAAAATCCATCCGGGTACGGTAACGATAGGGGTCACCGGAAAATATGTCAAAATCATCGTAAGGGAGATATTCCGTCAGCGCATCCACCTTCATATCAACTTGCCCGGAATAAGGCGTGTCCTGAAGGGCGCAGCCTCCGCACCGGCCGAAATAAGGGCAGAGCGGTTCGGTCATGTCAAAATATCCTTGATTTGCTGCAGACTGCTCACCCGGAAATGCGATGCGGCATTTTGCCGGTGGTCGGAGCTTAAATGTCCGGAATGATAATGAGTCATATTTCTGCCGTAGACGCAGAATACGGTTTTGAGCCCCAATTCCCGGGCCGGAAGAATGTCCTGAACCGGATTATCTCCCACAGAAAAGGATTTTCCTGGAATACCTCGACATTCATGCAGGCCTTTACGATAATGAAGCCCTTCCGATTTTAAAGCTTCGACGGTATCGCTTCCAATGATCGCTTCAAACATGGAATTAAGGCCAAGGTGCTCCATTCGCAGGCGAATGACCGGCGTAACGGCATTGGTGGTCAATACATTCTTAAAACCTTTGTTTTTTGCGAAAGATAAAATTTCCCTTGCCCCCGGGACCAGGGCTAAACGCTGGAAATTCTCGATTTGAGCCCTTTTCCAGTCAATCCCGAGCTGCTCTCCATGCTTGGTATAATCATGCCATTCCCAGGTTTTTTCCAGCTTCTCTAAATGATTTTGAAACTTTTCCACGGCTCCCGCTAAAGAAAGTCCGGCGGTTTGGGCCAATTCTTTTTCCATAAAGCGGCATACAGCGCTGTCCATGCGGGATTCATCCACTAGCGTCCCGGTCCAGTCCCAGAATATAAGTCGATTCATTTTTTTTCTTCGTGTATTTCAGCCATTTATTGTACCCGATCATGTTATGAACAACAATGATTTGAAAAAACCGTTTGATAAATCCGAAAAAAAACCTTAATATTAAAAGAAAAAAATATATTATTTTAATTTGAATGGTATGGAAAATGTGGAACGAAGAAAATGCCTTTTAGCTGTAAAAATCTCCTTTCCCATTCCCAAAGCTTTTCTGATCAAAGGGCTTTGTAATACCTGTTATTGAAAGATTTGCGATGAAAGAAAAAAACAAGTCATCTCACAACGAACTGAAGAAGCGGTTGGCGGAAACCGAAGCCAGAGAATCGCATATAAAGAAAGTATTACTGGCGATCCGCAATGTCAATCAGCTTATTATCGCCGAAACGGATGCTGAAAGGCTGATTATGAGCGCTTGCGATAATTTGACCAAAACCATGGGTTATCATAATGCCTGGATTGCTATCATGGACCGCAAGGGCGAAATAGTAGTAAAATCAGCCGCATCCGGATTTGACGGCGGATTTAAAATTATGCGGGAACACTTCGACCGTCATCAATTTCCTGAATGCATGCTTAAGACGCTGGGAAAGAAAGATTTGGTGGTGGTTTCCAATCCACCTTCCGAATGTCCGGATTGCCCCCTGTCCGGTGAGTATGCGGGCCGGGCCGGGCTGGTCAGGCAATTGGCTTATGGTGATAAACGCTATGGCATTCTTTCCGTCTCCGTTCCCGCTGAATTCGCCGCAGACCAAGAGGAGCAAGAACTATTTGATGAATTGGCGGATGATCTGTCTTTTGCCC
>CAYRTV010000523.1:0-1673 GCA_964427225.1 uncultured Eubacteriales bacterium | reverse complement strand
ATGATCTCCGCTACCTCTCCGTCTTTTAGTACCGGCAATTTTTGGGTTTCCGAAACGATTGTCCGCCCGTCGATCTTATGCATATCTTCACTGAAGAGCGGCCGTCCGCTTTCCAGAACTTTTCGGTATTCCTCCCGGACATTTTTCTTCAAAAAGGGAAACAGTTTGAAAATGGAATTTCCAATGGAATTTTCTGAAAAACCCATACCCAGGTCGTCCATCCATTTTTTAAAAAAAGAGTTTATGAAAATAAGCTTGAAATCCCGGTCAACAAGGTGAATGGCGGTCCGCTGATTATTCAACACCTGCACATACGGATTGTTCTCTATTGATTCAAGCTGTTTCATCTTTTCTTGTGTCTCATTCATAATTCAACTTGATATGAGTATTTCAAGTTTATTTTTAACCATTATAGCACGTTAAATAATTGTGTCGAATCACACTTTCCGCTGCTCTCATAATCTGATATGATGTAAAAAAAACTGCGGGGAGGTCCAATGAAAAAACTTGGGATCATATCACTTGGCTTTATCTGTGTCTTCTCTTTACTTTTTTATTGCGGCAATTCACCCCAGCCGTCTTTCCGGATTGCAGGGGCTCAATTTTCTCATGAAACCTGCAGCTTTTGCCCCGACCCCACCACCGTTCAGGATTGGGAATATTGCGGCCTGCCGGCGCAGGCCTCAGGATGACAGTGCAGCTGTCGAACTAATAGTTCAGGCTGAATGAACCCGCGCCAAAATATCATCGATCTTCGACCGCATGTTTCGGTGATGGGTGCCCGGCCAGAAAACCCGTCCGCACTCCGGGCATATGGAAAAGGATTCCGCGTTTTTATAAACAAAAGGCGTCACAAGATTCCCCACCCGCTCCTTGGGCAGGTCTTGCAGCGCTGCATTGCACACCACACACCGGGAATAGGGGCGCACCCGGTCTTTCAGCTTGAAATGGCACAGCACTTGAACCACCTGGTCTTCCCAATTCTCACTCTCAATATAAAGGGAAGGGATATGCGCTTGTTCCAAAAGCCCTGTATCTTTAGTCAAAAGCACCCGGTTTTCCTTCTCCGCCAGCTTTAAAAGAGTGCGGTCTTCGATCCGGCTGAAAAAGACAGCATCAAAACCCAGAATACGCAGCCATTTGGCCAGTTTGCCCAGCATGCAGTCAACCGCAAATGTCATAAAATCGAATATTTCCCCAAAAAATGACTGGTGGACGGTAGGGGATTCGAACCCCCGGCCTCAGCGTTGCGAACGCTGCGCTCTCCCAGCTGAGCTAACCGCCCACTATCGTCCGTTTAGTATATTCATTCTCCCCTTCAAAATCAACCAGCCCGCAGTAAACCATACCATGTTCACTGTCCAGCCGGACGGCGGAAGGAGCTTGTTGCTTTGAACCGGGGCGGTGCATCCATTTCCTCAAGAATGCGAATGACCTCCTGCGCCCAGCGGGTGATCTGGACGGCCCCCCGCAGGTCCCAATTCTCTTTGAATTCATCGGTGACCTGATGATAATGTGAAGCCCGGTACTGCTTGTGCTTCTCTTGAATATAATCTTTATCCTGTCCCTTGGAAGTGATCCCTTCATGCAGCCAGACGGCCGGGATGCCGGCCCGGGCGAAGCTCAATTGGTCGGAACGGAAAAAATAGCCCAGTTCTCCATCCCGCTCAGCG
>CAYRTV010000522.1:0-1681 GCA_964427225.1 uncultured Eubacteriales bacterium | reverse complement strand
GATCCGGTCATCTCCAGTCGCTTCGGCTTCCTTGTGAGCGGTGTAATAGGTGTCTCCGCAAAGGATTTTCAGGACTCTGATGACATCGGCCAGATCCAGCCTGCCGTTCAGGCTGAAATCCCCGGGAACCGGCTCGAGTGGGTAGATCAGGTCCTCTTTAAACAGTGCCGATGAATAGACCACCACGATCCGGGGGCTGACCTTTTCCGATGCGTCAAGCAGCGTCGTTGGCTTCTCAAGGCCGCTGTGGAAAACCGATGTCGCGTATTCGACGACAATCCGGGGCTCGGCCTTGCCGGAAGCATCGATCAGCGCGGTGGGCTCCGATAATCCGTCTTCAAAGAGGGCGGTTGCATATTCGACCAGAATGCGCGGTGTTACTTTGCCGGACGCCGTAATCAACGCCGTCGGTTTCTCAAGGGTCGCTTCCCATGTAGCGGTTGCATCCTCCACCGTAATGGCGGCTGAGGCAGGTGCTCCTGATGCAGTCAAGCAGAGGATCAACACCAGTAAGCAATAAATCCTCTTGTTCATTATTCCTCCTTAGTTCGCCATGCTGATTTAGTAAGAGCTATTAACATAATAAATATTATAGATAATGATTTTATCTATTCTTTGTAAATTAACATAATCGCTGCGTAGGCTGTTCCAACCATGCCACTGGTCCATGACTCTCCGTTAAATATAGACACTTCATGATATTCATCTGGAGAAAGCTGGCTTATAGTAATTGAACCCTCAAAAAAGCCTTTTCCGTTATGTAATTCGACTCCATCTAATTTCACATTTCCCCAATTAGTCCCTACGGTACCGAAAGATGAAGTCCTGCTATATATGGGGATATCAGAGGGAATTTTTATTCTAAAAGTTTCTGTTGCATTTCCTTCTTCTTCTTCATCCGCGATAACCATCATCTTCGTGGCATCCGGATATCTGAAATCGTAATATTTTATGTCGGAAGGGAACAACAGCATCTGTTCGGCAACATACGATAAGGCCACCCTGACTTTCATGTCCATGAACGATCCGCTCTCGGAAAAACTGATCCAGTTGATAATCTTGGCCGGTTTCTCATCCGCCAGATAATAAGCGATGATCCATCCGTCGCTATCCACATAGATATGTACATCATGGCTTTCATCGTAGCCTTCCAACCCCACGGAACCGATCACGTACTCGCTGGTGGCTTCTTCGACGGTTTTCAAAGCGTTTTCCGCCTTTGTCAGGTCAACCGTGCCGTCAAGCTGCGCATAAGCGGACATGCCGGCTTCCTGGTGGAGAAACGAGGTGTTTCCAGTGCGCCTGTCAAAACGCTGCATCTCAATGGATTGACTGTCCGCGAACGCAACACCAGCCACAACGGTCACCAACAAAAACGCTAACATCTTGGTTTTCATAATACGGCCTCCTTAAAATGGAAAAAATGAATGTATATGTATTCCCCTAAGGCAACGCGCCCAGGAGTTATTCAGTGCTCCAGGTCAAAAAAAATGCCTGCATTCAAAGCCGCGATCTGACACGAGACTTCAATGAAAAACAGGCATTTTTAACTGTTCAGGTCAAACGGTGGGATTTTGTTACGCCGTGGGTTATTAGCTAAGGCACGTTCCCCGGCCGATCGATTCTCTACTTACTTCTTCCCCCCCAGATAGGCATTGACCACATCGGGATTGGTGAGGAG
>CAYRTV010000521.1:0-1692 GCA_964427225.1 uncultured Eubacteriales bacterium | reverse complement strand
AGGGTCGATGATGAGTTCTATATAGGCATCCGATTTTGCTTGATGAGCCATAATTATCGCTATTAATAGTAGTACAGGGTGGGTTTAAAAACAAGTTTGGAACAGTGAGTTATATCAGACGTTAAAAAAAGGCCGGGCAGTGTGCCCGGCCGAGTATCTTCCTCCTAACTATTGCAAGGGAGGACGGTAATGAAAGGAAAGGAGGAAGGATTTGTCAAACTTTTGGCTCGACACATCCTTCTCTAACAAGCTAAAATATAGTATCTTGTCGAAAAAAAGTCAAATAAAAGCAGCTATAACATCGGAATTTTGTAGATTTCACTTGACCATTGTTTGACAAACAATGCATAATCATTGCATGGACGATGAGAAAGAGCATCCAATACGTATTGTGGCAAGAAGGGCCGGTTTGAGTCCACATGTAATACGGAAATGGGAAGAACGTTATGAGGCAATATCTCCTTATAGAAGCAGCGGAAACCACAGACTCTACTCCGATGCCGATATTGAGCGCCTTCAAATTCTCAACAGACTGGTAAAGGGGGGGCGAAGCATTAGTCGAATTGCACAACTTCCCCGGGAAAAGTTGATGCGCTACATCGAGACAGACTTAACGAATGGGGATGGGCGTAAGAATATCTCTCCGCCCTCATCGATAGAAACGGGTGAAACTGCAAAGCTTGAATCATTTTTAGCGGATTGTATGAGCGCCATACGTCGTTTGGACGCGCGGGACCTCAGGGACTGCATCGATAAAGCCCTCATTGCTCTTGGACAAAACGTCGTCATCGATGAACTTTTTGTCGGGCTTCTTCGCTATGTAGGTGGCTGCTGGCAGGAAGGAACTATGCGGATCGTCCATGAACACATGGCCGCTTCAGTCATCCGTACCTATGCCGGTAGAATATTGGAGATGATAGAAGCTCCAAAATCCGCCCCATATGCTGTTGCGGCAACACCTTTTGAGCAGGTGCATGAACTGGGGGCCCTTTTCGGTGCCGTGGTATGTGCCTCGGAAGGCTGGTGTGTTACATACCTCGGGCCGAATATCCCGATAGAGGAAATCGCGGCAGCAGCGCAGCAGCGGAACGCGAGCATGGTTGTCTTAAGCATCGTCACTCCAATGGAAGAACTCCGCTTTAAAGCCGACATGAAAAGTCTCAGGAAGTATTTAGACCCGGATACAAAGATCGTTCTAGGCGGAGCTGGGATCAACGGCTATGAAGACTTTCTCAAGGAGCTTGGGATAATCACCGTAGCCGATTATTCGAGCCTCAGAGAAATTGCCAGAGTGTTGATGCAGTATAAGAGTTAGATAAGCATGCCGCCATTTACATGGATGGTTTGTCCGGTTATGTAGTCTGCGTCCTTAGATATTAAAAACATTACCGCGCCGGCTATATCTTCCGGTAAACCTAATCTTCCAAGAGGAATCGTTTTTTCAAACTCTGAGAGCCCTTCTCCAATAAAGCTCTCTGACATAGGGGTTCTAGCTGTTCCAGGAGCAATTTCATTTACTGTAATTCCATAAGGTGCAAGATACTTGGCAAAATTTTTTGTTGTACAGGTTACCGCGGCTTTCGAACTGGAGTATGCCGCGCTACTTTTAATTCCTCCGGTAAAGGCGACAAGCGAACTTATATTGATAATCTTTCCACTGCCTTGTTTAATCATAATATTAGAAATGGCTTG
>CAYRTV010000520.1:0-1698 GCA_964427225.1 uncultured Eubacteriales bacterium | reverse complement strand
ATCGCGGATCGATTCCAGTCCCATCTCCAGTCGTTTTTCTTCCAGGATATCCAGGCCGATCCGGTCCATGGCCACCGGATCGCGGCTGAAGAATACCCGGTTGTCAAAAGCCATCTGGGCCCCGGCCACACTGACGGTAGAGATTTTCGCGGCTTCCCCGATATGCAGAATGGTTTTGTCTTTAATGCAGGGTTGATTCATGATCATGGGTATGGCGGCAGCACAATAATCGATATGGAACCGGACCTTGTTGGTGGTGACGCCCAGGGCGATATTTTTCGCGGCCCAGGTCACACCGCTGTCTTCATTATGTTTAAGTACGGCGATATTGATCAGCTTGGTGATGTCTTTGGTTACGATATTGGAGAAAAAGGATTTTTCTTCATCTTCAATGACCACGTCATTGAATGTATCCGCGACTTCCTCGGCTATGCGTTTGATGCCTTCCCGGTCTTCATAATCCATATACAGGCGTCTGATCTCGTCCCGGTATTTTTGCGCTTTTTCATGGCCTTGATTGATCAGCATCCAGAGCCAGGTACAGGAGTTGAAAATCTCGCGGTGGGTGCCGTTATCGGTAAAATTTTGATCGACAAGCTGCAGGAATTTTTTCAGTGTCCCGTCTTCCAGCGAAATATAGACATCCTTGTCGAATCCTTCCGTCCATGGAATGGTCACAGCGCTTTTATCCGAACTTCCATGGACGCGAATGCCGGTTGAACTGCGGTTGATGTCCAGTCCGGTACGCTGGAAAGCGCGGTCCATATGGTCCCAGATAATGATATTGTTTTCCTTGACGCCTGCGCTTTTGAGACCGGCGATAGTCTCATTAATGGACTGAATGGATGATGAAATCTTGGGAGCCGCGATGCAGTTTATCTTGATGCCGACCACATCATCAGGAGAAACCATGGATGACCAGGCGTTTTCCAATGTTTTCTCTCCGGTCATTTCTGTCAGCCCGGCCGTAAAAGCCCGGTGCACGGCGTCCGGACTGTATTTCTGTTTAATAAGTATATCATCAGCGGCAGCGGAGACGACGAGTCCGTTTTGAGGAACAGGTTTTTCCCCAGTACACATAAGGGAACCACCGAATAAAGCTGCCCCGCCGGCGATCATGGCTGAATGTTTAATAAAATCCCGTCGTGTTGTCATTGATGTGGCTCCATTTTTTTCTCTTTACCTATCATAACCAAAATATACGTGTCAATCCATTCATTTTATCTTACAATAGGAATATAAAACTTACCTGAATTATTCAGGATGACTTTAAGGAGGTATTATGAAAAAAATTGGTGGAGTCATTGCCATACTTTTAGTATTGACTTTTTTATCCGCGGCCCAGGCATATAAGGTTCCGGGTCCTTCATTCAAGGATGTGCTGAACCTGGAATCAGCCGGCGGTCCTGAGATTTCACCGTGCGGCAAGCATGTTTTATTCACCGTGAGGAAGACGGATTGGGAGAATAACCGCTATGACAGCGAAATCTGGCTCAGCCGGAACGGGAAGGAACCGTTTCAGCTGACAAGGACTCAAGACGGCAGCAGCAGCTCTCCAGCCTGGTCCCCGGATGGAAACTGGATTGCCTTTGCAGCCAGCCGGGATGAAAAAAGTCAGATTTATCTGATTAATCCCCAGGGCGGTGAAGCATTCAAACTATCCGATCATAAAGAAGGTGTGAACAGCTTTGCCTGGTC
>CAYRTV010000519.1:0-1700 GCA_964427225.1 uncultured Eubacteriales bacterium | reverse complement strand
CAGCTCGGCCCCTTCGCCCACGCGCGCCAGCTGCAGGTCGCCGGCCGACAGCACTCCAGTCTTATAATCCTTATCCCGGCGCATCAGGGCCCGGATGCGGGCCAACAGTTCTTCAAAAGAAAAAGGTTTGGTGAGATAATCATCTGCTCCTTCAGACAAGCCGGAGACCTTATCCTCCAGCGTATCCTTGACTGTCAGCATCAGAATCGGGGTTAAAATGGATTTATGCCGCAGCTCGCGGCAGACGGCAAAGCCGTCTTTTCTGGGCAGCATAATGTCAAGGATGATGACATCATAGGTGTTGACCGAGGCTAAATGCACCGCTTTATCGCCGTCCCGGCATAGATCAACAGCATATTGTTCTTCACGCAAACCCCGCTCTAGAAAACCGCCGACTTTTTTGTCATCTTCGACGATCAATATTTTCATATCCATATTATAAACTGCCTTCAGGAAAATTTGAATTCATGTGCTCAATTCATTAATAATAACGCCGCCCCCCGTTCCCGAATCTGGGATTGACCACATTGCTGAATACGGAGCCGAAGGTGTAACGGAGCCCTACGGAGAAGCGGTAATCAAAATCGGTTGCCAGCTCTTTCCTTTCCAGCAGCACCTCGTCAAGGGAAGCTCCGGCCTTCGGTAAAGCCAGCTGGTCCCGGATCATGGCATACCGCCCGCGGATATCCAGGGAGAGGCCTTTAAAAATCCGCAGGTCGATATTGCCGTAAAGATTGAGGCGGAATTTACTGAAATCATGAAAATAATGGCCCCCTTCCAGGGAGGTGGAAATGCTGCCCCAGGGCTCCCTGGACTCCAGCGTGACAGTCAGGGATTCTCTATACAGCGTTTCCGCCAGCTTATCAAAAATCGTCTCTTCGATATAATTAATCCTGTGCCATCCTATACGGTAAAGGACCCGGAGCTGGCGGCGGGTGGATTCACTGTAAGGGAAAAAATTGTATTCTACCGCCGGCGCCAAATTAAAATGAGAATCGATATTGCCGTATGTGGATGATTCCACTTCCATCCAGCCGCCGGCCGACCAGTGTTCCCCCAGGCTTTTCACCACCATCCCAGTGAAATCGGTTTCATCCCGTTCGGATTTGATGGTTTCCTCCTCGTAATCATACGTTTCGTATTCAAATTCACCGGATAAACCCATTCGAATTTTAATATCCGGAGTCACTTTATTGGCGGATACATTTAAATCAATCGAGTTTGATTTTTGGCTCGATTCCCCGCTGAAACGGCCGTCGGCGCTGATGCTGAAAACCCAGAATTTCCAGGGGTCCTTCACAGCAGTGGGCTCCAGCTCCTGCTGGAATTCAATGTTTATATACTGGCAAAGCGGTGTTTCCACGATATAAGGAAAAAGGCCCCGCTGCAGAACCTCCAGCTGTCCTTTCCGTACTTCATCCCTGGTCTCGGTTGGTCCGGTCGTATATACTAATGTATAGTTAATGGCTTCATATTCGCCCTTGCCGATAAAATTAAAGGTATATTCCCTACCGCCGCTGCCGGTGCGCTGGTCCGTGATCAGCACATGAATGTCGGCATCGGCCCGGTCCCGGACAAAATTGATATAGGTGAGATTTTCCCGGAAATAATCGCGGTCACAGAAATCGCAATCGATAAATACTCTGGGGGCGAATTCCCGGAGTTCTTCCGTGTTCAGGTTTTCTTCCTCCGCGTTTCCC
>CAYRTV010000518.1:0-1706 GCA_964427225.1 uncultured Eubacteriales bacterium | reverse complement strand
GGACAATATAAGCGCGGCATCCGCGGGATCGGTCCGGCACTGGCCTTTTATCCACAGGACCATCGTGTGCATTTCTATCTGGCATTAAACCATATAGTAGGGACGGGAAAGTACACAGAAGCCCGCACTGCTCTTTCTGATGCTGGAAAAAACGGGGCTGACTTAACAACCACCATCGCATATTTGAACGCCTTGCTCTCTGCTGCGGAAACAAACAAAATAAAAGACCGTTCAGTACTAACCACTCTGGATTCGGAAAAATATTCTTTTTTACGGACATGTGTTGCGGCTCTCATGGGAGATACGGAGACGGTGAACGTATATATTGAAGCGGCTGGGTTTTTCCCCAAATATCATCGGTCGAATCTCGTGCTTCCTAACGGAGAACTGCTGCATGGCAAGGTTGATATCCAAAGAATAAAAGATCATTTCTCTCAACATCAACATCGTGAAATGATGATCGACCAAATTACCTTTACTCCGGTTTATTCAGAAAGGGCCCCTCACACCGAGCGGTTGGTTAGAGGAAAAACTGACTTCTTAATCAGGGTTCATGTCCGTTATCGTTATCATAATAGCCCGGAATCCGCGGGAGATGCAGAAGTCCTTCTCGATCATCAGGATGTTTGTCTGACACAACCTTGACTGCTGATTTAGCTATACCGCGGACACTCTTTATAAAAGTTGCAAAAACGGCACTCCCCTGCCGAGGCAGCAAAGGCGAAACGCTTTTCGCTGGCCCGGTTGGACTCAGTATCATCCAGCAAATCCAGCATCGCCGCAATGGAATCCCGGATATAATGCTGTGATTTCTCCAAGTTCAGCTGCTTCAGGGTTACGTTATGTTTTCGTCCTGAAGCCAAATTGAATTCAGTCAAGTGGATGTTTTCCGAATCCGCATACCATTTCTGTTTCGCATATAATCCGTAACAGGCCAGCTGCACCTTCAGGTGTTTATCGTTTTCCTTTCCGGTTTTCCAGTCGTATATGCGGATACACGTATCTTCCCTGAAAGCCAGATCGAGCATGACGAAGATTTTGACGCCGTGATAGCTGAAATAGGACAGATTTTCTATCTCCAGCCAGTTTTCATCCCCAAGCTTGCGGATTTTCTGATATTCCGGCGATAGAAAAAACTGTTTTAAGCAATGGACAACATGATTCGCTTTATCCCGCCAGTCCCGGTTAGATACCTGCACATCATATTCATGTTCATACAGCCCGCAGGATTTTGGGTTCCGCAGATAGATTTTTTTTCGGGAGCTGAGATATTCCTGCCTCATTTCTGCCACAATCCGGTCAATAAGCGCCCCCTCCCGAACCGGAGAGCCTGTTTTCACCATCAAAAGGGCTTGCTCAATCCCTTCATGGACTTTGCGCCCCGCCCACATCAGGCGGTTCTGCAGCTGCTTGAGAATATAAAGCCGCCGCCGGCGATCCTCTGCGTCCGAGTCCCATCCGCCCCAGGACCCATAATAATGGAAGTAATATTTACGTGGACACGACTTGAATATCCTATCCCGGGAAACCGACCAGGAAAATTCATTTTCCAAAATAGACATGGTCCTATATACCGTTTTCCTGCTGGATGAAGACCGATGTCAATGACGGATTTCTTTTTTCAAAACCGATTCCAGCTCGAATTCAACGCCGGTCAGTGCCCTGGATACATGATCTTCCGTTTCAATCGCATTAGGTTTATAGCC
>CAYRTV010000517.1:0-1721 GCA_964427225.1 uncultured Eubacteriales bacterium | reverse complement strand
GCCCGGAAATGCATTAAAATATAGCTCTCGAAAAAGGAGGATACGGATCGGATTATGATAGTTGCGAACAAAACGATTCCGACTATCAGGAGCAGATGGTAACTCTTGGAATATACGACGGTGTCGATGATGTAAGCCGTTAAAAACGGTATGGGAACTTGAAGCCCTATGGACAGGAGCATAAATGAGACGGCCAGCAGACCCTTTCTCCGGTACGGAAACAGAAAACGATAAAAGCGTTTAAGGAGAAATGAGAGAGAAAATTTTTTTTCCTTTCGGTTCCTGATTCTTATTCCCATCGGAGTGCGCAATAGATTGTTGGAGTGTAAATGAATTACAGGCGGCAGTCAAATAAAAATTAAAATTTATGGTTGACAAAGGGGAAAATGTATAGTTAAATATTATTGGTTGGTACCGATTCTAATAAAAGTCTCAAGGGAGGTATATATGCTCAAGAAGGCATTGATGGTGATTTTGTGTACCTGTCTGATTGCGGCCTTCGCTTTCGGAGGGGGGAAACAGGAGACAACTACAGATGAAGGCGGTGGAACCGCCATGAGTGAACCCGTTGAAATAACCGTTTGGGCGGATTCTTTCTTTACACCGAAATGGCAGGGAACTCAGGGACCGGTGCTCGAGGAAATCTGGAGCGAATTCGAAGAGAAAGAGAATGTAAAATTGAATTTGGAACTGGTTCCGTATCCGGAATTTCAGGCGAAACTCCTGACAGCCCTCGCTGCGGGCAATCCCCCGGATTGCGCGATAGCCGATCAATATTGGTTGGCATCACTTGTCGAAACCGGAGGGGTACAGGCGATCGGCGAATACTGGCCGGAATCGGACCGGGAAGATTTCTTCAAATGGTCGGTGGACGGAGTAACACTTGACGGTAAGATTTACGGGATCTGGTATACAACGGATGCACGGGTCTTTTACTATCGAAAAGACATACTGAAAGAAAACGGAATCGCAGCTCCCCCGAAAACCTGGGATGAATTGTATGCTGACGCGAAAAAGCTTACGACTAACGACAGGTACGGAACGGGATTGGTATTGGCCGGGGAAGGGGGCATGGCGAGCCTGCTCATCGATTTCTGGTCCTTAGGCGGAAAACTGGTTGATGCTTCGGGAAAGCCCGTTTTCAATACCGGGCAGAATAAAGACGCGATGATAAAGGTTATGCAGTACTACAAGAAGCTGTACGATGAAAATCTCATCCCGAGCGACAGTATAACGTACTCTTCGGAAAAGGATATGAATCCGAGGATTTTCGCCGGAGGATACGCCACATTCTTCGGAGGTGGATGGCAGATAGGAAATATTAAAGATAATGTTGATAAAGAAACCGCATCGCAATGGGACATAGCCCTTCGTCCGGTTCCTCCGGGAGGCAAGCCATCGAGTTTGGCGGGAGGATTTGCATTGAATGTCTTTACCGATGATCCGATTAAGAAGGAAAAGGCCGCTGCGTTCATTCTCCACCTTTCGAATCCGGTTAACGGAGCGAAATTCGCCGCCGCATCTTCGGGACTTCCGGTCAGAAAAAGCGTTTATGAAAATGATTCGTTTTTCTCCACCGATTACTATATGCGTAAATACATCGATATCCTGCCGTATGCGAACACCAGGCCGAATTCCGTAGCGTATCCTATTATTTCGGAAAGTATTACAAAGGCTTTCGGTGAGTATATTTCGGGTCGGAAAAATGTGGAACAGGCATT
>CAYRTV010000516.1:0-1725 GCA_964427225.1 uncultured Eubacteriales bacterium | reverse complement strand
CCCGTCAGGAACGGCTGTACCTATCTGTCGGCGGGTCGCCGGCCGACTTTGGTATCATGGTCTCCCAAAAGAGCGTGAACGCCCGGACCCGCTACCGCCTGGCCGGCGCCCCAGGCTCTACGATTTGGATGGGACCGATCCTGCTGCTATTAACCCCGCAGGATGTACCGGCGGCGGCATTCACCGACCTGCTGGGACTGCGGATTCGACCCTGGAAACACTCAGTAGACGTGAAGAGCAGTTTTTAATCGTAAAACGGAACCTGATGATCTCATTCAGATTGCAGTGAAACTCGTTTTCCACGCCCGGCAACAGGTGCTTCTGAATGGCCCGCTGCCCTGACCCGTTATATGGATTTAGGCATTATATAGATGCGTAGACTATTTCCATAAAAGCTGGTACATCGAAGCAGGGCCCTTTTGTCTTAACAAAATATCATTTAATATACATATAAATGCATGCCCTGAGGGTATGCTCATTCAAAATGGAGTAGAAAAACCTATGAGTAAAGAGAGCAAGTGTCCCGTAACCGGGGCGGCAAGTCATGCGGCAATGACAGGTACTTCCAATAAGGAATGGTGGCCGAATCAGTTGAATTTAAAGATTCTGCATCAGAACCCGGAAAAGCTCAACCCAATGGATAGGGATTTCAATTACGCAGAAGAGTTTAAAAAACTCGATTATGAAGCCTTGAAAAAAGACCTCTACAAAGTGATGACTGATTCCAAAAAGTGGTGGCCTGCGGACTACGGTCATTACGGTCCCCTTTTTATCCGTATGGCATGGCACAGTGCGGGAACATACAGAGCACATGACGGCCGGGGCGGAGGGAACACCGGCAATCAGCGCTTTGCTCCCCTAAACAGCTGGCCGGACAACGTAAATCTGGATAAAGCCCGTCGGCTTCTCTGGCCTATAAAACAAATGTACGGGAAAAAGATATCCTGGGCGGATTTAATGATCCTGGCCGGGAACTGTGCCCTGGAGTCTATGGGATTTAAGACCTTTGGGTTCGGCGGCGGCCGGGAGGACATTTGGGAGCCTGAGGAGGACGTGTACTGGGGGACCGAGACTGAATGGCTTGAAGACAATCGCTACACAGGCGAACGCGACCTGGAGAATCCCCTTGCGGCAGTACAGATGGGCCTCATCTATGTTAATCCGGAAGGTCCTAACGGCGAGCCTGTTCCCGTAGAATCCGCGAAAGACGTGCGGGATACCTTTGCCCGTATGGCCATGAACGATGAAGAAACAGTCGCTCTAATTGCCGGCGGACACACTTTCGGAAAATGCCACGGCAGTGGCGACGCCCCCCATGTCGGGCCTGAACCGGAAGCTGCCCCTAGGGAAGAACAGGGACTGGGCTGGAAGAGCATTTTAAAAAGCGGAAAAGGCGGTGATACCATCTCCAGCGGCATAGAAGGCGCCTGGAAACCCAATCCGACCAAATGGGACTTCGGGTATCTTAAAGTCATGTTTAAATACGAGTGGGAACTTGTGAAAAGTCCTGCCGGAGCTTATATGTGGCTGGCAAAGGATGTTGACGAAGAGGATATGGTGGTGGACGCTCATGATCCGAATAAAAAACACCGGCCTATGATGACCACCGCCGACCTCTCCCTCAAGTTTGATCCGGCCTATGAAAAGATCGCCCGGCGGTATCTGGAAAATCCCGAAGAGTTCGCCGATGCCTTCGCACGGGCCTGGTTCAAGCTGACCCACCGC
>CAYRTV010000515.1:0-1733 GCA_964427225.1 uncultured Eubacteriales bacterium | reverse complement strand
GATTTCAGCAATATGTTTACGTCTGCGGGCCTGGAAGCCAGAATTTTTGTTCCGGCTTTGCGGGTTCCCTTCAGGCTCATTTTTTCATATAATAACCGAATCGCCCGGCAGGGTGATTCCAACTTCAAGTTCCGATTTGCTATAGGAACAACATTTTAAAGGAAATTACTTAACGAGGAGGAAAGTGATGTTAAGGAGATGGCCCGGAAAATTATTGATTGTATTCGTCGTATCAGCGGCTGTTGCGGCCACCGGTTATGCCCAAGGAATTGGAGTAGTCAATTCGCAGGAAATCTTGGAAAATTCCTCAGAAGGAAAAAAAGTAATGGCGCAGCTGCAGGAAGAAGAAAAAAGAAATCAAGCGGAATTATCCCGGATGGATGAAGAGATAAGTCAATTGCAGAAAAAATTGAATACCCAGCGTCTGACCCTAACCCCGGAAGCGGTGATGAACCTGCAGTCCGATTTGGAAAAGAAAAGAACAGAGCGCCAGCGTTTCGCAGAAGATATCAACCGGGGAATGAATGAAATGGCTTCCCGGCTGTTCCAAAAGATCCAGAATGAGGTGCTGCCGATTATCGAAACCATCGGCAAAGAGAAGAATTTGGACATAATTTTTGATCTTACCCGCAGCGGCGCGGTTTATGTTTCTCCGACAGTGGATATAACTGCGGAAGTAATCAAAAGATACGATGCCTCCAAAGCCTCCAGCTAATCCGGGTGAGATAGACATAGAACAAATCCAGAAAATTCTGCCTCACCGTTATCCTTTTTTACTGGTGGACAGAGTCCTGGAACTTAAAACCGCGCAATCCATCGTGGCTTTGAAAAATGTAACCTATAATGAGCCCTTTTTTCAGGGGCATTTTCCCGGGCGTAAAATCATGCCCGGGGTTCTTCAAATAGAGGCCCTGGCTCAAGCCGGGGGCATTCTGCTGTACCATTCCCTGGATAACCCGGAAACCAAAATTGTGCTTCTCAGTAAAGTAAACAATGCTAAGTTTAGAAAACCGGTAGTGCCCGGGGATCAGCTCATTTTCCATGCGGAAGTGCGGAAACGAAAAAGCCGGTTTTTAACTTTGGAAGGCCGGGGGGAAGTGAATGGTGAGGTGGTGATGGAAGCCGAGCTGCTGGCTTCGGTCATGGAGTATAAGGATTTTTAAACCATGACGGCGAGGGAAACTACGATTCATCCTTCCGCCGTCGTTCATAAAAAAGCTGAACTCGATCATAATGTAAAAATCGGGCCTGCCTGTGTTATCGGCCCGGATGTGTCCATTGGTAAAAATACGAAGCTTGATGGAAGCGTACATATCACCGGAGTAACGAAGATTGGTGCGGACAATCGGTTTTGGCCACATACTGTCATCGGAGCCGAACCCCAGGATTTGTCTTATAAAGGTGAATTGACCCGGGTTGTTATTGGGGACCGAAACGTCTTTCGTGAGTTTATGACAGTACACCGGGGGACTTCAAAGGACAAAGCTGAAACTCGTATCGGCAGTGATAATTATTTCATGGCTTATTCGCATATTGCCCACGATTGCCGGGTAGGGAGCCGCATCATATTCATTAACGGTGCCACTCTGGGCGGACACTGCATGGTGGATGATTATGCACAAGTCGGCTCATACACAGGCGTGCATCCTTTTTGCCGGATCGGCAAATATGCTTTTACCGGAGGCTTCACCGTCCTCACTCAGGACTTGGCCCCCTTCTGTAGAGTGGCCGGC
>CAYRTV010000514.1:0-1756 GCA_964427225.1 uncultured Eubacteriales bacterium | reverse complement strand
AATGGACAGGCCTAATCCGGTCCCCCCCAACCTCCGTGAGCGGGATTTATCCACCACATAAAAACGTTCAAAAATGCGGCTTAAATCAGATTTGGGGATGCCGATTCCAGTATCCTGGATAACCAGAGTAAAGTTTTGGCCGGAACGATCGAGTTCAACAGTGATGCGGCCGCTTTCCGTATATTTGACTGCATTATCCAAAAGATTGATCAGCACCTGCTCAAGCATGAACGGATCGGCATTGATCTGCGGCAAACCGGATTCAACCTGAATCGTCAGGTCCAAGTTCTTTTCCTTCATACGGGGTTCAAAAATTTTACCGGCATCCCGGACTAATTTCACAATATCAAACTTTTCTTTTTTAACAGGCCTCGCTTTATCCTCTATTTCCGAAAGCACCAGCAGGTCCTTGACAATATGAATAAGCCGTTCCGTATTTCGTTTTACGGTTTGCACATAATCAAGCGGACGGCCTTCCACTTCTTCTTCCAGTGTTTCCAGAAATCCCTTGATTGCGGTCAAGGGGGTTCTTAGTTCGTGGGAAACATTGATAACAAAATCACGCTTGATTTTTTCTATATTTTTCACCTGGGTAATATCATGAAAGGTAATCACCATTTCATCACGTGCTTCTAAAAAATTAATACTGCAGTAGTAAATCCTGCTGTCCAGCTCAACCTCCTGGGTATAACGGCTTTTCTGTTCGGAGGCCGTCTTGATCATATCGCTGAATTGAGGTAAACGGATGGCTTCCCAGTAATATTGTCCGGTTTCCAGCCGAGTGCCGCTAAGATTTTCAAAGCTTTGATTATATAAAATGATCCTGCCGTTTTTATCCAAAACCAGCAGCCCTTCCTCAATGGAGAGCAGAACGCTGCGAAGTTCATCTTTTTTGTGGGATATTTCTTCGAACAAGATTTTGATCTGCTCGGCCATATAATTAAAGTTTTGCGCCAATTCCTGCAGCTCATCCTGTTTTTTTAAAATGACTTTGGCGTCAAAATCTCCGGAACCAAGCCGGCGTGCCGCCCGGCCTAGTTCACTCAAAGGCCGCGTGAAGGACCGCGTAACAACCACAGCCGCAACCATGGACAGTATTAACAGGATGAAAACAAATTGCAGCAAACTCTTTCTTAAATCAGAAAGCAGACGATTGATATCGCGCAGATAACGGCTTAAACGGAGAACAGCAATAACGTTCCCGTTTTGCTCCATTGGCAATCCCATATACAGCATATCCCTTTGCACGGTTTTGCTGAAACGGACGGACTGCCCCGGTTCGCCGCCGAAAGCCCGGATGATTTCCGGACGGAATTTATGGTCATCCATAACCTTAGGATCTTCATCTGAATCAGCCAGCACCTCGCCTTTTTCATTGACCAGTGTTATCCGGGTATCCGTGCGGCGGCCGAATTGTTTGAAATACGCATCCAGAGCTTCAGGACCCTGCTGACGCCATATTTCCAGGACCTCCCCTTTGACCGCCGCACCTAACGTCTGCAGTTCCTGCGCAATGGAATCAATATAAAAAGAACGGAGCCGGTCAAATGTGAAGAATAAAATCGCAGCGGTAAAAATTGAAATCAGAACCAGGAATCCGCCGGAAATTTTAAAAAAAATAGATTTTTTCATTCTTCAAACTTATATCCGACGCCCCGGACATTTTTTATCATATTGCCGGCATCCCCTAATTTTTCCCGCAAATGCTTTATGTGCACATCAACCGTTCTGTCAATAACCGCTTTCTCCTGGCCCC
>CAYRTV010000513.1:0-1757 GCA_964427225.1 uncultured Eubacteriales bacterium | reverse complement strand
TTAATCGCTGATAAAAAAGAAATTGCAAAAACATCGCAATTTTTTTATGAATAATCCAGGTTAGAAAATATAGGAGAAAATGGAGACTCAGCCATGGATCATGTGGTGTATTTGGATGCCAAATCCGAATAGACCGGCTTCCGGTGGAGCATATTGAGGATGTTAAAAAATAGCGGCCAGGAAATCAGGACTGCCAGCAGCACTTTCACAATATACTCCCGGCTGATCAAGGTTGTAATATGGGCGGATGAGGCGCCAAGTACTTTGCGTATGCCGATTTCTTTGGCCCGCCTGGCAGCACCGGCGGTGGCTAAATTCACATAGTTGATGCAGGCGATGAGCAGAAGCAGCAGGCCGATGGTGGCAAAAAGATAGATGTATTTGATGTCATTGTTAGGGTTGATTTCAATGTTAATATGGGAGTGAAGGTGGATTTTTGTCAAAGGCTGCAGATAATAGGAATTAGCTAAACGCCTTTCTTTCTTCGCGTATTTTGCAAGTAATGCAGGGAGCATGGCTTCCACCTGTGCCGGTTCCGCGTTTTCGCGCAAAAGAAAATATGTATAGTAGGAATTGTTGTTCCAGGTTGAGAGATCCTGTTTAAAAAAGGCGCGCATAATATCAAAAGGGATCATGATATCCATGGCAAAGTGAGAATTGTTCGGCAGGTCTTTGAATATGCCTGTAA
Organism: uncultured Eubacteriales bacterium; assembly: GCA_964427225.1. Classification (GTDB taxonomy): domain Bacteria; phylum Acidobacteriota; class Aminicenantia; order Aminicenantales; family Aminicenantaceae; genus CAYRTV01. Next base: position 1,069 of record CAYRTV010000513.1, on the reverse strand, counting down.
TCTGCAGATCATATTTATCCTGCATGCGTATAGTCCGGCCCATGGGATTTTTGGTTCCAAAGTATTTTCGAGCCGTGTTTTCGGAAAGCAGGATGGAGTGGGGATCGCTTAATGCGGCCGGCATGTTCATGCCGGCGGTCAAAGTTTAATTCATAGCGGCCGTAAAGAAAAATTAAAATAAAGGCCGCCATGCCTACGGCCAGACCAAGTATATTCAGCAGGGAATAGATTTTGGTTTTTTTTATTCGCCGTCATGCGGTTAAAAGATAATTTTTAAACATAATCCTTTCCTTCTCTTATATACGACTGTTCAGGAAGGATTATGGTTATTCTGACCGATGCCCCCATGTTCATTTCAATGTGCATTGATATGTTTCTCAGATTTGAGTTTTGAGATTTAAGATTAATAAGATAACTTTTCTCTTTTTACTTTGGCAGGGGAACTGTTATTTTGGAACTAATAGGCAAAGGTATGGGAATACTTCACCATGACCGCCCGGCTGTCATAAGGGGGCAGAAAAGGAGTTTCAGCGGTGCGGTTTGTGAAAAAATTTTCATTGATAACCAGGTACAGATCATTGCCTTCTCTCGGATTGAAACGCAGACGGAAATTGGTGATGACAATGGAGGCGGCGCTGTTGTATTGGATGAACGCGGACGTTGTCAGGGCCGTGCTCAGGGTGGCTTCCAGCTTCATGATCATCAATCCGCCGTCTTCATTCCGGTAGATAAGCCGGGTGTTATGGGAGATATTATGGGCCTGAAGCGGGGATTCCGGACCCGGCAGCCATCCGTATTGTGTTTGCTGGTGAATAACCAGGTAGTTTTCCAGCAGTTCAAATCCCATTCCGGGATCGTAATCCGGACCGCGACGGCCGATTGCAATCTGGCCTCCGAGGCCTTTATCCGTTCGGCGCTCCCATCCCAGACGGAATCGGGCCTGATCAAAGAATTTTGAAGTATCCGGCTGTTCATCATCCAGGCATTGGGCCCAATTGAAAAGCAGGTAGTCGTTTTCCGACAGCCGGGCGCCGCCGTAGATAGGGACGATCTCTTCCTCAGATCGGAA
>CAYRTV010000512.1:0-1764 GCA_964427225.1 uncultured Eubacteriales bacterium | reverse complement strand
GCAATAAAGTTACCCGGCTTTATTTTAATACCTTTTTTCATACCAAACACCCGTTATGACGAAGCCTGAATTAAATTCGATTTCGTAATATCGGAACCTTCATATTCGCCAACGATGGCTCCATCTCTGATTACATACACCCGGTCGCACATTCCAATTATCTCTTCTATTTCCGATGAAATAAGCAAAATTCCCTGGCCTTCTTTCGTGATTTGATCCAGCAGAAAGTGGATATCCGCCTTCGCCTTTATATCGAGGCCCCGTGTCGGCTCATCAAATATTACAAGGGAAGGGTTCACATTCAGCCAACGAGCCACTATCTGCTTCTGCTGATTACCGCCGCTCAAAGTTTGAGCATTCTGATCCAGACCTGAAATAACAATGTTGAGTTTTTTTACCAATTCATCGCATACGGAATGTTCAAGCTGTTTGTCGACAAAAAACCCGGACCTGTTTGTAATTCGCTTAAATGAAGCCGCAGTAATATTTTCCCTCACCGAAAGAGTTAAAAACAAGCCTTCCTCTTTTCTGTCCTCCGGTACAAACCCCATTAAATCACTATCAATACCTTCCCGCTTCTGAGAACCTTCCCGCGCGGAACCGATGAAAATATTTCCTGAATCAATTTCATCAAGTCCGTAAATCGCACGAGCAACTTCCGTCCTTCCCGATCCGAGAAGACCCCAAAGCCCGACGATCTCTCCCGCTCTAATGTTCATGTTGATGTTTTTTATCAGCGGCTTTCTCGAAACATCCTTACATTCTACGATTGTATTACCTATTACCGGCTCACGCTTCGGAAAATAATGATTTATCGACTCTCCAAGCATGAGTTCCACGATCTCATCTTTTGTCGTCTCTGCGATTTTTCTGCTTCCGACATGCTGGCCGTCTCTCATCACCGAAACTCTTTCACAAATCTCAAAAACTTCATCAAAAATATGTGAGATATAAATAATCGATACACCTGACTTTTTTAAATTTTCAATTATGGCAAACAGTTTCTCTTTTTCTGATATCGAAAGAGATGAAGTCGGCTCATCAAAAATAATTACCTTCGCCTCAGAGGATACCGCGCGCAATATTTCAACAATCTGCCGCTGCCCCATCGGCAAATGCATTATTTTCGCATCCGGACGAATGGGCACATCAATCCGGTCAATAAGCTCTTTTGTCTTTTCCTCTAAATTACTTTTCTTGATTAATTTCGTTACTCTTTGCCTCGGAAGTTCACTAACAAAAATGTTCTCTGCTACTGTGAGGGTCGCAAAAAGTGCCAGTTCCTGGTGGATAAAATGAATGCCCAAGATCTGGCTGTCCCGGGGACTGTCAAAGGACATTTCCTCATTTTCAAAAAGTATTTTTCCATCATCAGGCTGAAGCACTCCGCCAAGCACATTCATAAGAGTTGATTTCCCTGCGTTTCACCGGCTGCCAGGGTAAAGTTTATATTTTTAAGTGCGTGCACATTCCTGAAACGTTTATCTATATTTTCCAACCGGATGATCTCATTTGTCTTTACAATCGGTTCAGCCATAAACACTCTCCATCAGACCGATTTCAGGTTCCTTAAAGAGTTCCTGTAATATCAGAATCGGTCCGCCGATCGGGATGGTATTGTCCTGTTCCATTGCGTATTGAATAGTAAAACCCTGAGAGGCCAGGTTGGTTATACGGTTAACACAACCCTCTTTTACCCAAGAAAGGAACTGAACGCCGGCGCTGGTGATGCTCCCGCCGAGGACGATATTCGAAATATCAAAC
>CAYRTV010000511.1:0-1766 GCA_964427225.1 uncultured Eubacteriales bacterium | reverse complement strand
GGTCTTGCAGGGGGCCAGTTTCTTGGGAGACAAGCGGGGCCAAAGCATAGGGTCTCAGCTCATTCATCTCATAGACGACGGTATCCGGGAAAAAGGCCTGGCCAGCCAGCCCTTTGACGGAGAAGGCGTTCCCACCCGCCGCCGGACTATCATCGAAAAAGGTGTGCTGCAGGCCTTTATGTATAACACCATAGTGGCCCAGCGGGCGGGAACTCAAAGCACCGGTAATGCCTCCCGAAGAGGATTCACCAATCTGCCCGGTATCGGGCCGCATAATTTTTACATGGAATCCGGAGGCACTAGTCCGGAAGATATGATTGCGGATACAAAGCGGGGAATTTGGTTGAAAGGCGTCACCGGCTACGGCATCAATCCTGTAAACGGCAATTTTTCCGGAGGCGCCAGCGGATTTTGGATTGAAAACGGCAAAATAGCATTTCCGGTTAAAGGCTTGACCATTGCCGGTTCCGCTTTTCAGATGCTGGCCGGCATCGATGCGGTGGGTAATGATCTTGATCTCAACCGGTCGCTGACCGCACCGACTTTTAGAATCAGGGAAATGCAGATAGGCGGAGAATAAAGCGGCTAAAAAATAATTTTTTGATCCCAGATACTTTGGAACGCTTTGCCGTCGCCTCCCTGGTATGCCGGTTTAAACGAATTTCCGTCATTCACTCGCTGGATCAATCCGGTGATTTCTTCGTAATCGCCGTCATCGAAGCAAGTCAAAAGGGGATGCAGCTTATACGTGAGCTTAAGGCTGTCTGAATTTCTTTCCGGCATGACCAAAATCAAGTGAGTTCCGTTGAGCTTTTTTTTCAGGATCATCAGATGCTCAATTTCTTTAGGATGGGAAACATAAAACAAGGCAATTTTTAGGGTGTCCAGGTTTTTTGTAACCATTTCATCCATATGAAAAAAAGAATCGGACGTACTGATAACCTCCCCAGAAAAGTGAGAATCCAAAAGATTTTTTAATCTCTTGACGGTTTCGTTTTCCTTGTGGTAATGAAACAGCATATGCATTATTGACCTCCCATTCGTTCCCTTGAGCCAAGCGTGATGACCCAATCAAGGGACGCTGAAACCATAATATACAAATTTCATGCCAAACCAATATTCTGGGTCACTTCTAGATTTATTCCGTTGCAAAAGATGCTCTTGTCCTTCCTGGCAGGACTTGGCCATTCTTTTTTCCGCAAATATGGGGAAACTGTGTCTTTTCAATATGGATGACGGACTGTTCCGCTTTTTATATCTCCGTGGGAGTTGGAAAGGTATTATTACAGATTTGCCAACCAGACTCTCTGGCCGCTGTTTCATTATTTTCCATTGGGAGTCGATTATGATTCCATTATAGAGGATTTGAGCGGTGACAGTATGAAGAGATCCGTATCCAGATTGAAAAATATGTTTGCGGGAAAAAAACTGATCCTTTCCATTGACCGTATGGATTACTCCAAAGGTATCCCTCAGCGGCTGCAGGGTATAGAATTGTTTTTGGAGCAGAATCCGGACTGGCATGAAAAATGCTAGTTTATCATGCTGTGTCAGCCTTTCCGGACCAAAATCAAGCACTATGCGGAACTTAAACAATCGGTTGACAGTATGGTGGGACGGATCAACGGCCGATTCGGGAGCCGGGGATGGCTCCCCATCCGGTATATGTTCCGCACCCTTCCGTTCCGCCGGGTGCTGCCGCTGTATCAAGCAGCGGATATCGCTTTGGTCACTCCCTGGTCTGATGGAATGAATCTGGTCGCCAA
>CAYRTV010000510.1:0-1768 GCA_964427225.1 uncultured Eubacteriales bacterium | reverse complement strand
TGACCCGGGGGTGAAATTTTGACCAGACCACAAAATAGAGCAGAATGGTCAGATAATTGAGATTGTGAACATGGTCGATGGTCCAGAAGCGAAGATAAATATCCTTGATCTCATCCTGGATCAGGCCGTCCTCCTGCGCCCGCTCATAGAGTTCCGTCCCGGGGAAAAAAGTCAGAGGAAACATATAGATCCGGGACCGGTCGGGAAATCTCATCATGAATTTTATAGTGGTTTTGATGGATTCATTGCTTTCGTAAGGATTGTCGATGATGAAATGATAAACCGGACGGGGAATCTTATCTTTGAATTGTTCCACCAGGGAGATAGTGCGGTCAATTAGTTTTTGAGGGGTAGGGCGCTTGAATACATAATTCAAAGTTTCCTGGCTGACAGATTGAAACCCGATACTCATGTTATACAAACCGGCATCCGTCAGGTAGCGCAGTTTATCCTCATGCAAAGTCTGGGGGGAGGCGCTGCATGTAATAGGTAAATTTATCTTTTCTTTATAAAGCCGGCTGAATTCCCTCATTTCTTCGGGACTGCGGAAAAAAAAGGTATCATCAAAAATACTGACTTCATTAAAAAAGGGAAATCGTTCCAGGATGGTTTCCAGTTCATGAATCACATTGGGGATACTGCGTTTGCGGACGAATTGGCCCTTCCCCTGGTAGATTTTCCTCAGGGCGTTGTTGCAGCAATAAGTGCAATTCATAGGACAGTTGCGGGCGGTTATCATATAATACCTTATCCGCGGGGGAGTGAATTCATAATTCCGGGGCATCACCCGCTCCAGCACCTCATCATCGATGGGAATAATTTCGTCTCCGTCAAGCACGTAGTGAGTGCTGATATCATAGTCCTGAAAGGGAAAACGGTCCAGGTTTTCTTCCAAAGGCCTGACAGGGTTTTTTGTGATATTATCGCCATTTCTTATCCAAAGATTCCGGATGGAGTGGATATCCCCGGAGGTCCATTTTTCCGCCAGTTCAAGAAGCGCGTCTTCTCCTTCGCCGATACAAAGCATATCCGCATACTGGATTGATTCTTCAGGCCGGACAGTAGCATGTATTCCTCCCCATATAACCGGCGTGTTTAATTGCTGTTTGATCGCTTCCGTCAAATCCCTGACTTTGAGAAAGAAATTCGTCATGAAAGAAAAGCCGATCAAATCCGAATCGCGGCATAGGTCGATCAGCTTCTGCACTGCCTTCACACTGTAAGGCTCATTGGTGAATTGGCCGTCATACCGTTTGAAACGTCCCTTTTGCGACATGAAAATCACATCAACCTGATGGCCGTGAGCTTTTAAATACGATGATAAACATCTGATGCCGCTCGCCACATTAATGCTGCTTTCATAGGGGGAGACCAATGTTATTTTAATCTTCTTGTCTGTCTTTTCACTTTTTGCTTGCATCAATTGACACCTGAATTATAGTTCGAAAATGACATACCGTGTCATCCTGAAGCCTGCAAAGAAGCCGCAAGGATCTTTTGCTGCTGCCTAACGAATCGGAACCATCTCCTTGTGCAAGCACTGTCCAAGATTCCCGTCGCTCCGCTCCGGGAATGACATGTGAGCAGAGCTGCCTTCACACCCGCCTCATATCATTGCGGATTTTGTTAAGTCTGTCAACTTTGGCCCGGAATATCAAACACAGCAGCCAAAAGTGACCGCCGGGCTAAATCCGGCAAAGAATGTCCGAAGCTTTCTCCAACGTTTCTCTCTGTTTGGCAAAACAAAAACGAAGGACTTTCTCATCCC
>CAYRTV010000509.1:0-1770 GCA_964427225.1 uncultured Eubacteriales bacterium | reverse complement strand
CCGAAAACCCAAGCGAGGAATGGCGTTAAAAATCTGAACGGGAGCGGAGGCCGGGTCCGATGCCGCGAAGCCGGTTAGGACTATACCGGCTGGTTCCATTTCATTATGCGAAGCAGTCTAAGATCCCCACGGCCGCTAACGCGGCCTGGGGATGACATAGAAGCCGCTCCTCACTCTTCACTCTTTACTCTTTTTTAAAAGCGGGGAGGCGGCCAGGAGGCCCAGAACAAATCCCACCACCATCAGAAGCGACATCATGATGATGCGCGACATGCTGATCTTCCAGAAAAAGACTTTAAAAGTCACCATTCCGGAATTCTGAATCACCAGAATAACCGCCAGCAGGACCAGAATAATGATAATGATTAATTTTGTTTGATTGGAATTGTTACTCATAGCCATTTTTTCCTCTTAAAATAGATGATCATTCCGATAAAAATCGCAATCATGACGCCCCAAACCGCGGCGTATCCCCATTTCCATTCCAGCTCCGGCATACAGGTAAAGTTCATGCCGTAAACACCCACAATAAAAGTCAAAGGTATGAAAATAGTGGCGATAATAGTCAATACTTTCATGATTTCATTCATGCGGTGGCTGACGCTGGACAGATACGTGTCATGCATGCCCGACAGCAGATCGCGGAAGGTTTCCACCGTATCGATCACCTGAATGGTATGGTCATAAACGTCCCGGAAATAGCGGCGGGTGGCCGACAGAATAAGAGCGGAATCCGCCCTCTCCAGATTGCTCAGGGTCTCCCGCAAAGGCCATACCGCCCGTCGGAGAAAGATCATCTCCCGCTTCATATGGTGGATGCGCCGCAGGTCTTCGGGCGAGGTGTCGATCAGCAAATCTTCCTCCAGGTCCTCGATCTGCACTCCCAGGTTTTCAAGGATAAAAAAATAGTTATCCACAATAACATCCATCAAAGCATAAGCCAGGTAATCCTGTCCCATCTTTCTGATTCTAGTCTTTCCGCTGCGCAGCCGTTTGCGGATGGGTTCAAAGAGATCGCCCACATGCTCCTGAAAAGAAAACACATAGCCTAGCCCAACAATCAAACTTACTTGTTCGCTTTTGATCTCTTTTCTTGCATCATTGAAAGTCAGCATCTGCAAAACAATAAAAATATAGTCGCCGTGGTTTTCCATCTTAGGGCGCTGTTCGGTATTGACCAGGTCCTCCATGACCAGGGGGTGCCATCCGAACTGCCGGGCAATAGTCTCAATGGTATCCGGTTTATGCACACCGTCGACATTGATCCAGGTGGTGGAGTCTTTGGCCCGAAAAGCCGCCAGTTCGTCGCAGGAAGAAATCTCTTTTTCCTCCAGGAAGTCTTCCCCGTAATCCATCACGGTGATCCGGATTTTATCCGGCTTTTCCTCACCGGTATAAACCGGCGTCCCTGGAGGCAGCCCGGTCTTTTGACTTCTCCTGCGGATGATTTTTCTAACTGGAATTCGTTTCATATTCTTCAACGGATTCATGGATTTTTTTCCATTGGATTCTTTTTATGATTAACTAAAATCGTCCGGAAGTCAATTTAAAATCCGGAAATCGTGAGTCGTTAATCAAATTTCCAGGATGACAAGTGTGAGGCGAAGCGGCATCGGGGCCGGCTGACCCGATATTGAAGATTTAGCCTTCTGAGCTCCGGGTTTGAGGGGACCCGGCGCAGCCGGGTGTCGAGCATGTTTGACCCACGGACGGGGGGAGTTGCGCAGACACCGAAAACCCAAGCGAGGAATGGCGTTAAAAATCTGAACG
>CAYRTV010000508.1:0-1772 GCA_964427225.1 uncultured Eubacteriales bacterium | reverse complement strand
ATATGATATTTATTCCCGTTTACTTAAAGACAATATCATATTCATCGGTACGGAAATCAATGATGACGTGGCCAATTCCGTTATTGCTCAGCTGCTTTACCTGGACGCGGAAAAGCCGGAACAGCCGGTTTCCATTTATATTAATTCTCCAGGGGGCAGCATTACCGCCGGATTGGGTATCTATGATACCATGCAGTATTTAAACTCGGAAATATCGACAATTTGCGTCGGACAGGCTGCAAGTATGGCCGCAATTCTGCTGGCCGCCGGGAGTCAGGGAAAAAGATTTTCTCTTCCTAATGCCAGGATTATTATTCATCAGCCTTTCGGCGGATTTAAAGGCCAGGCCTCCGACATCGCTATTCAAGCCAAAGAAATATTGAGAATCAGAGAAAATATTAACCGGATTCTTGTCAGACATACCGGGCAGTCGGTAAAGAGAATACAGGATGATATCGAAAGAGATTTTATCATGACTCCCGCACAGGCGGAAAAATATGGTATTATAGATGATATCATTACGGCTAAAAAGGATATCCAGCCGTAACTGCTTGTTTCAGCCGTTGGAATCAACAAAATTATGAGATAAAATATGAAGGAAAACAATAATCAGCAGACACGGTGTAACTTTTGCAACCGGCCCCAGCCGATGGTCAAAAAATTAATTGCGGGACCGGGAGGTGTTTACATTTGCGATAATTGTGTTCAGCTGGCACATTCCATAATATTTTCCGAAAGAAATAAAAAAAGAGATGAGGAAAACAAGGAAAAATTTCCTACCCCTTCTGAGATAAAAAGCTCCCTTGATGAATATATAATCGGCCAGGATGATGCAAAAAAGAGAATCGCAGTCGCTGTTTATAATCATTATAAACGGATTCATTATCGCGGGAAAATAGATGATGTTGAATTGACCAAGAGCAATATATTGATTATCGGGCCGACCGGAACCGGAAAAACCCTGATGGCTCAGACTTTAGCCAAAATTTTGTCGGTTCCATTTGCTATTGCGGATGCCACCTCTCTAACCGAAGCGGGATATGTCGGCGAAGACGTTGAAAACATTATACTGAAACTCTTTCAATCAGCTAAAGGCAATTTAGCTAAAACCCAAAAAGGTATTATTTATATCGACGAAATAGATAAAATAGGACGCAAAGGAGACAGCCCGTCCATAACCCGTGATGTTTCGGGAGAGGGGGTTCAGCAGGCGCTTTTGAAAATCATTGAAGGCACGACGGCGAATGTTCCTCCCCAGGGAGGAAGGAAGCATCCGCAGCAGGAGTATATCCCCATCGACACGACGGACATCCTTTTTATTTTGGGCGGAGCATTTATCGGGCTGGAAGATATTATTCGCCAGAGAATCGGCAAGAGCGTAGTCGGTTTTCAAACGAATAAGAATATGCAGGAAGCCAAAGAGAAAGAAGAAGTTTTACGGGAATTGATTCCTCAAGACCTGATCAAGTTCGGATTGATTCCGGAACTTGTAGGGCGGATACCGGTTGCAGCTGTTTTTTCTGAATTAACGGAGACCGATCTTGTTGATATTCTGACAAAACCAAAAAATGCCGTATTGAAGCAGTTCCAAAAACTGTTTGAAATGGAAAATGTGAAACTCGATTTTACAGTAGAAGCATTGAAGTCAATTTCCCGAAAATCCATTAAACGCGGGTTGGGAGCCCGGGGTTTAAGAAGTATTATAGAGGACTTGATGCTTGATATTATGTTTCATTTGCCTTCCAGCAAAAAAGAAACAGAAATAAAGGTTA
>CAYRTV010000507.1:0-1789 GCA_964427225.1 uncultured Eubacteriales bacterium | reverse complement strand
TTTTCTTGGAAAATCTCTTTTTACCTGACTGTATCTATTATTATATCATAAAATAAAATTCATTTGCAAGCACTTTTTGGCTTTTTTGAAAAAATGGTGCTTTTTGACATAAAATCGGCATTAATGACGGGAAATTACGGTTTTTTGGGATTAACATTCCACTTGCTTTAACTTAAAATAAAAATCGAGGTGCATCATGAAAGATATGGATAAAAAGACATTCCGGGAATTCGGCTATAAATTCGTGGACTGGGTCGCGGATTATCTGGAAAATGTGGGTGAATATCCCGTTGTCCCTTCTCTCAATCCCGGCGATATCAAAACCCGGTTTCCGAACAAAGCCCCCGAAGAAGGAGAATCCCTGCAGGATATTTTCGACGACTTCCGTGAAAGAATCGTCCCGGGTATGACCCATTGGCAGCATCCCTCGTGGTTTGCTTATTTTCCCGCCCACAACAGTCCGCCTTCAGTGCTCGCGGAGCTATTGACAGCCGGAATGGGGTCCCAATGTATGATCTGGAAGACCTCGCCGGCGGCGGAAGAACTGGAAGATGTGGTCATGGGCTGGCTGCGTAAAATGCTGGATTTACCCACAGATATGACCGGAGTCATTCAGGATACCGCCTCGACCTCATCTTTGGTCGCCCTGCTGACTGCCCGGGAAAAGATAACCGGATTTGCATCCAACCGCACCGGATTGAATACGCCTCTCATGGTCTATATCTCGGAGGAAGCCCATTCCAGTGTGGAAAAAGGCGCTAAAATCGCCGGTTTCGGCAAAGAAAATATCCGGCTAATCCCCACCGACGCGGAATTCGCCATGCAGCCGGAAAAACTGGAAGCAGCGATCAAGCAGGATAAAGAAAAAGGCTTAACGCCTTGCTGTGTTGTGGCTACAGTCGGAACCACCTCTTCAACCGCCGTCGATCCGCTGGAACCTATCGGAGATATTGCCCGGCAGCACAATCTGTGGCTGCATGTGGACGCCGCTTATGCCGGCACCGCCGCGGTTTTGTCCGAGAAAAAATGGATGCTTAAGGGCATGGACAAGGTGGATTCTTTTGTTTTCAATCCCCATAAATGGATGCTGACAAATTTTGACTGCTCCGCCTATTTTGTCAAAGATCCCGAAACCCTGGTACGCACCTTTGAAATTCATCCCGAATATCTGAAAACCGGTGTGGATGCGGAGGTCAAGAATTATCGTGACTGGGGTATCGCCTTAGGCCGCCGGTTCCGGGCGCTTAAACTTTGGTTTGTGCTCCGTTATTACGGAGTCAGCGGAATCCAGGCGATGGTGCGGGAACACATCCGTTTAGCCCAGGAATTCAAGGGTTGGGTGGAAGCGGACCGCCGTTTTGAGGTTATGGCCCCGGTTCCGCTTAGTGTGGTGTGTTTCCGCTTAAACGACGGCAGCGATGATGATCAGTTAAATGAATTAAACCGGACACTGCTGGACCGCCTCAATGATACCGGACAACTGCATATGACCGGCACGACCCTGAAAGGGCGGTATGTGCTGCGGATGTCTATCGGCAGCCGCACCACCACCAAAGCAGATGTCCGCAAAGCCTGGAAATTGATTGTCGCTAAATCCCGCGATCTGCTTGACGCAGACTGATCTGGCCTTTTACTTAGCCTGAATTATTCATAAAAAAATTGCGATGTTTTTGCACTTTTTTTTATCAGCGATTAACATGATTTGTATTGAAAGTTCAAATGGAACGTTTTTCCTTTGCACATTTATATTATAATCGCCATTTTTTTACCCTTCAGGCGGGCCGAATCT
>CAYRTV010000506.1:0-1801 GCA_964427225.1 uncultured Eubacteriales bacterium | reverse complement strand
AGTCTAAGGTCCCCTTCGCTGCTGCGCAGCTCGGGGATGACATGCGGAGCAGTACGCAGGGCTTACCGCAGGACCAGGCCCAGGTAATAGGGCCAGATAAAAAGTCCCAGCAGGGCCTGCCAGAAGGACAGTTTGGCAAAGGCCAGGGTGAACAGCCAGCCGACAAACCAGAATCCGCCGAAACCGGCTCCGCCGGTTCCGCATTTGACTTTTTGTTCAGCCACGATGAACTCCTTTCATATATTGAGAATATCATTGATATATTGAAATAATTGATGCTCTTGTGGAGGCTTAGACAAGACTCGAAAATTCATATTTCCCTCCGATTCAATATCCTTTAAGAGATGGGTATTGCCGGTAATAAATATAGTCGGAATAGCATCTTTTGTCCTGATTTGATGGAAAGCATCGAGGCCGGTTTCTTCTCCCTTCAAAATAATATCCATCAGGATCACATCCGGTTTATATTTCCGTGCATAATCCACCGCTTCCCGGGCGGTAGCGGCCACTGGAGGAATATTATACCCCCTTTGCGCCAGTACCTGCTTCATATCCCAGGCAATTATCGCTTCATCCTCTACAATAAGAATTGTATTTTTGCTCATGTTATTTTCGGAAATACTATGCGGAACCGGGCCCCGCCTTCCCTGCTGATATCCAAGGTCCCGTCGATTTGATGGACCAGAAGCGAAATAAGTTTCAATCCCAGGCTTTCAGTTTGATGAATATCCAGCCCCGGGGGCAAGCCTATGCCGTTATCCTGGACAATCAGTTCATATAGTTCTTTTTCTGTGAGCCGGAATGAAATCCAGATTCGGCCCTTTCCGCGGCCGTCAAACGCATGCTTCAGCGCATTGGTTATGATTTCATTTAGTATCAGGCCGCAGGGAACCGCAGAATTGATATCCAGGCAAATATCATTGACATCAACATCAAAATAAATTTCTTTGTTCTGCTTATAAGCCGGGAGCAGTTCCTGGATCATGGTATCCATATATTCTTTCATGTTGATTTGTGAAATGTCCCGGGCGCGGTATAGGTTTTCATGCACCAGCAGCATGGAATGGATGCGATGCCGGCTTTCCTTGAAAGCATTTACAGCGTCCTCCTTGGAATCAATTTGCTTGGACTGAAGATTGAGCAGGCTGGAAATCACATTAAAATTATTTTTCACCCGGTGGTGAATTTCCTGCAGCAGGGTCTCCTTGATTCTGAGGTCGCTCTGAATCTGTTCTTCCGCCCGCTTGCGTTCAGTTATATCCGTAACAAAGGCGAACTCATATTCTTCACCGGAAACTTCTATATAATTGGTTGTCACTTCTACCGGAATCATGGTTCCGTCCGTGCGCCGGTGAGTTGTTTCAATGGTGAGTTTTTTGTTTTCCTTTAAATCCTGCCAGAATTTTTTTCGTCGGGGCATGGGATAATCCGGGTCAATATCGCCGACATCCATATTAAGCATATCCGCCCGGCTGAAGCCCAGATGCCCGCAAACCGCCTGATTGACGTAAATAAAGCGGCCGGCCGGGTTGATCCAAAAGATGGGAGTTGTTGCCATGTCCACGGATAATTTAGTGACATGCAGCGCCTTATCCGTCTTGTGTTTATCCCAGCCGAAAGCCAGGTCTGCTGCGACTTCTTCGAGAAGATCTTTCTCCTCTTTCCCTATATCACGGCGTCGGCTCATACATAAATGGAGCAGCCCAATAGCTTTTATTCCTTTTTTCATGGGAACGACAACCGACTTGTACGCAGAATCATTATTCTTCAACTCACAGCCGCTGCATTCCCCGGTATCCAT
>CAYRTV010000505.1:0-1822 GCA_964427225.1 uncultured Eubacteriales bacterium | reverse complement strand
TAATCTTCCGAAGATGAGCATGGCCTTTTCAAGGGTATCATTAAGATCGATGGATATACCGGAAATGGCAATATCTTCCGATATTACCAGGGAATCCAGCCATTCTTTATCATGCGTTAGGTTGACCAGCTCTTTGAAACTGAAGTAACCGTGATAATTGTTTTCGCCGTCGACAATTTGAAAACAATTTTGTTTGCCGCTGAGTGTTTGGTTAATAATTTTTCCTGCCCGCTCGGTGTTTAAAAATGTTTGGTAATCGCGGCTTATAAAGTCGCGGACAGAGAGTGCGCGAAGTATATTAACATCCTTTCCTTCCCGGTAAATCAGTCCTTTCTTTTTCAATTTAATTGTATAGATGGATTCTCTGTGGAGCCCCGCGGTAATGAGTGAAGCGATAATACAGGAAAGCATCAAAGGAAGGATAATCTTGTAATCTCCGGTCATTTCAAAAATCATAATGATGGCGGTTATAGGTGCATGTGTGGCGGCGGCTAAAACGGCGCCCATTCCGACAAGTGAAAATGCGCCCGGTGTTGAAATGGATTCCGGAAAAAGATTGTGAAAGATATTTCCAATGAAGTTTCCGGTCATCGCGCCCATGAACAGGGATGGGGCCAGAACACCTCCGGACCCCCCCGAACCTAGAGTCAGTGATGTACTCAACACTTTGGCAAAAATAAGTACACAGGCTAGAAGTATCCCTATCTGGCCTTGCAGGCTGGCATCGATAGCTTCATAACTGGTACCGAGAATTTGAGGGAAAGCCAGACCGATGCTGCCAACCAAAAGACCTCCCAGCATGGGTTTCAGCAAAGGGTGGATACGAAGATGGTCGAAATTTTCTTCAAAGAAATACAGAACTTTGATGAAAACAATCGCGACTAGGCCGCTGATGATACCGAGTAATATGTAAGGGCCGATTTCCCAAATACTGATAAGTGTGTATTTGGGAACGAGAAAAGCGGCAAAATCCCCGGTAAGGAACCGCTCTGTTAATGTTGCTATAACGGAGGTGACAATGATGGGACTGAAGGAAAAAACACCAAATTCACTCATGAGGACTTCCATCGCGAACAGCGCGCCGGCGATAGGCGCATTGAACGTCGCCCCGATTCCTCCCGCAGCTCCGGCTGCAACTAAGGTGCGCATTCCTCTTTCCTTGACTTTAAAAATTCTGCCGAAAGTGGCGGCAATAGAAGAACTGATCTGAACAATCGGGCCTTCACGCCCGGCTGAACCTCCGGTTCCGATACATACAGATGATGCCAGAGCCTTGACGACGGCGACTTTTGGTTTTATTCGGCCCCCGCGAAAAATAAGTGACTCCAGAATTTCCGGCACGCCATGGCCTTTGGCTTCCCGGGCTCCATAATAAATCATTGGGGCGATGATAAGTCCGCCGATGGCTGGAATGAATAGTGTATAAAACCAGGGTTGCTCTGGAACCGCTGCAACAATAGGGGACAGTCTCCAAAAAAGTTTTTGAAAAAAATGGATGAGAAATTCGAATGCAATCGAAGTAAGACCGGCAATAATGCCGATCAGGACAGCCAAAAGAGTTAGATTCACATGTT
Source organism: uncultured Eubacteriales bacterium (assembly GCA_964427225.1). GTDB lineage: Bacteria > Acidobacteriota > Aminicenantia > Aminicenantales > Aminicenantaceae > CAYRTV01. The sequence continues at coordinate 248 of CAYRTV010000505.1, read as the reverse complement.
CAGCGAATTCCGGATTTTTTGGAGTAAATTTCATAAGAATTTTATCCTGTGTTTTTCAAGAAATCGTCATCTCGCGGCTGCAGGGCAGGCGATGAATTTCGATTTTAACGAGTTAAGTGCAAATTTTCAAGCAGCTTCATTATATTCCTGACGCGGGAAGCACTATCCTGAACTATTCATAAAAAAATTGCGATGTTTTTGCAATTTCTTTTTTATCAGCGATTAACATGATTTTTATTGAAAGTTCA
>CAYRTV010000504.1:0-1832 GCA_964427225.1 uncultured Eubacteriales bacterium | reverse complement strand
GGGGAATAATTTCAAAAAGGTCACCAATAACCCCGAAATCCGCGATTTTGAATATCGGTGCTTCCGGATCTTTATTAACGGCGACAATAAATTTAGAGGACGTCATTCCAGCCAGATGCTGAATAGCGCCGGATATACCAAATGCCACATATACATTTGGAGAAACCGTCTTTCCTGTCTGCCCCACCTGATGCGGGTGGTCCACCCATCCGGAATCCACAGCGGAACGCGAACTGCCCATAGCGGCGTGAGGAAGCGCTTTGATCAAATCGCGCAGCAAATCAAAATTTTCCGGCCCCTTCATTCCCCGTCCGCCGGATACGATGATGTCCGCTTCCGTGATATCCAGCTCTGATCCTTCTTCCCGTAAAACCTCCGCTACCGGGGCTTTGACTTTATCTTCAGAAATAGCCATTTCTTTTTTTATTACTTCTCCTTCCACCTGCTTCTCTTCGAGTTGGAAAACATTGGGCCGGAGTGTGGCCACCGCCGGGGAAGAAGAAAACCCGAAAGTGACGAGAGCTTTGCCGGCATAAATCGGCCGGGTAACCTGAAGGCACCCGTCCACCACAGCTGTCGCCGTGCAATCCGAGGCCATTCCGGCTCCCGTCATCCCCGCAAAATAGGGGGCCAAATCCCGTCCCATGGCTGTAGCGGGAAAGAAAACCGCCTCAGCATCAATGTCCTGCATCAACTGTTTCAGGGCTTCAGCATACGCCGATGGAGAATAACGGCTCAGCTGGGGATTATCCAGCACATAAACCTTATCCGCCCCATACGCAAATGCCTGGGGAGCTAAATCTTCAAGCCCGTCTCCTGCCAAAACAGCCCCGGTCTCCGTATCCATTTCCCGGCTGCGGCGGACAGCTTCGCATAAAATTTCCCACGATGATTTTTTTATTTTTTTATCTCTAACTTCCAAATAAGCGAGTATCATATTATCTCCTCCTATATTATTTTGGCTTCTTCATGCAGAAATTGAACCAGCTGGCGGGCCGCTTCAGCCGGCTCTTCCGTTATGGTTTTGCCGGCTTCTCTTTGCGGAGGAGATTTCAATGATTTTAACTCCAAAGCCGGATTCAATTCCGCCGGGTCCAGTTCCAGGTCCGCCAGGCTGACCTCCGGCACCTGCTTCCGCTTGGCCATCATAATGCCTTTTAAGGTTTCATACCGGGGTTCATTCAGCCCTTTCTGGGCGCTTATAACCGCCGGCAGGGAAAATTCAATTTTTTCGGCGGCGCCTTCGATTTCCCTTTGCGCTATGCCTGTACGGCCGTCCCATTCCAGTTTAGTCACAACACTGACCTGGGGCAAATCCAGCATAGCCGCCACCATCCCCGGGACCTGGGCGTTATCCGCTCCAATAGACTGTTTCCCAAACAGGACCAAGTCATAGTCCTGATATTTTGTCTTAAGCGTCTGCGCAATGATACGGGCTATCCGAAGTCCGTCATATTGTTCCGGAGTTTCGTCCTTGATGAGAACAGCTTCATCCACTCCCATGGCCAATGCCTTTTTCAGAGTGGCTATGCACTCCCCGGTCCCGATGGAGAATGCCGTGACCTTCCCTCCCTGGGCTTCTTTGATCTGAAGGGCTTCTTCCACCGCATATTCATCATAAGGATTGAGAACGAAATTCAGTTCATCGTCTTTGATCTTGTTTTCTCCATGATCAATGCGGATATTTGATTCCGAATCAGGAACTCGTTTAATAAAAACATAAATATTCACCGCGAACCTCCTCTATGCCGGTTTTCCTGCATAAAGCCTTCCGGCCGCAGGTCATCCCGGGCATTTTAACTTTTACATTATAGCTTGATGATATAAAAGGA
>CAYRTV010000503.1:0-1846 GCA_964427225.1 uncultured Eubacteriales bacterium | reverse complement strand
ATTTCATGTGGAATTTTGCCGGACGCCAAAACGATATTCAGGGGCACGGAGGTGTTCTCGACGGCAACTGGCTGAGCGGCATAAAAGTTATTGATGAATGGAGGCTTGGTGATCAGGATAACCTGCCGGATCGAATGGCCGGTAACAAAGCACGAAACACTTACTATTTTCTTCCCTTGCTGCTCGGATTGCTTGGCGCTTACTATCAGTATAAGAAAGGGAAAGAAGGCAAAAAAGGACTTTGGCTCGTATTCCTGCTGTTTTTTATGACCGGGCTGGCCATTGTGATTTACCTGAACCAATACCCACACCAGCCACGTGAGCGCGATTATGCTTATGCCGGCTCGTTTTATGCATTCACCATCTGGATAGGTTTGGGTGTGCTTGGTATTATTGAAGCACTTAAAAAATATTTGCCCGAAACATTAGCTGCCGGAATAGCAGGCATTGTTACTATGGCGCTTGTGCCGGGGATCATGGCCGCCGAAAACTGGGACGATCACGACCGCTCGGATCGTTACACCGCCAGGGACCTTGGTGGCAACTACCTCAAAACCTGCCAGCCCAATGGTATTATTTTCACCAACGGCGATAATGATACCTTCCCGCTTTGGTACAACCAGGAGGTGGAAGGGGTTCGCACCGATGTGCGGGTTTGTAACCTCAGTTATTTGCAAACCGACTGGTACATCAACCAAATGCGCAGGCAGGCTTATGATTCTGAACCGATGCCTTTCTCAATGGAACGCGAGAAATACCGGCAGGGAACCCGCGATGTGGTTTATCTGATGGATAATCCGCGAATTTCAAGAGAAACAATTGGTTTGAATGAAGCCATCGATTTTATAGCAGACGATAATCCGGCTACCAAACTGCGGCAGGCTGACAATGCAGCCTACTTGCCCAAAAAGGTGCTCAGTTTTAAAGTGGATAAAGAAGCGGTTATCCGCAATAATGTGGTTCCGCCTGAAGATTACGATAAAATTGTGGATACCATTACCATTGATTTATCGAATAAAAACTACCTTCCGAAAGACGAAATGATGATTCTCGACCTGCTGGCAACCAATAACTGGGAGCGCCCCATTTACTGGGCCATAACTGTTGGCAGGGATAAATACATGAACCTGCAGGATTATTTCAGGGTTGAAGGTTTTGCCTACAGGTTTGTTCCCATCAAAGGTGAAAGTTCCGGCGACAGGCTTGCTTACGGAAGTACTGAGACGGACATAATGTACGATAACCTGATGAACAAATTTGAATACGGAAATATGAACGATCCGGATGTTTACATTAATGAAAACAACCGGAGAATGATGACCAACATTCGCAACAGTTTCAGTCGCCTTGCCGAAGGATTAATTGAAGAGGGAAGGCAGGATTCGGCTGTTGCCGTTATTGACCGCTGCTTTGAACTGGTACCTCCCGATATTGTTCCCTACGAATTTTTTGCATTGCAACTTGCCGAAAATTATTACAATGCGGGTGCCACCGAAAAGGGAAGAGAACATATTGAAAAAGCATTCACCGGGTTTAACGACGAACTGCAATATTACCTTTCACTCGAGCCTAAATTCAGGCAAACATCCAACATCAACCAGGAAATTCAGCGTAATCTTTTCTACCTTCAACGCATGGAGAGAACAACACGTTCCAACGGCGACACTGAACTTTCGGGAAAAATAAACGAAATATTACAACAACATTTTGAATCATTTAATTCAATGTAGAATGAACATTTTAATTATTGGTTCAGGGGGCAGGGAACATGCACTGGGCTGGAAAATAAAACAAAGCAACAAAACCGGCAAACTGTTTTTTGCTCCCGGAAATGCAGGTAGCGCCC
>CAYRTV010000502.1:0-1849 GCA_964427225.1 uncultured Eubacteriales bacterium | reverse complement strand
CATCATGTTAATTATCTATTCGGAGCTGATATGTCTTTTCCGTTATCTCCCCGTATCTATCTGGGAATCGGGGCGGATTACTATTCAGGAGAGACTGGAAGCGAATTGATATTCGGCCCGCAAGAAAATCCGGTCGCGGTCACCACCCGCCCGGGGCTTAAAGCCTTTCCGGTTCGATTCACCGCCGATTTTTTTCTTATTCCCGCCTTATACCTGCGGGCCGGAGTGGAGTATTATTTCGCCTCTTGTTCTTATTATTACCGTGTCTCCCGCGGGGAATTCTGGCAGGAATGGGAGGGACAAGCCGAGGCCCAGGCTCCCGGATTATTGGGTGGCTTAGGATTCACCCGCAGCCTGAATTCCTTTATGGATATTTTCGTCGAGGCTGTAGGCCGATACGCCCGGATAAAAGGATTTAAAGGAACCGGTACTTTCCGGGATGCCGCAGGTTTCACCTCAGAAGAAACGGGATATCTGTATTTTTATCAAGCAGAGACCGGCCCGGAAAAATCATACGATTTGCTTTTTATCCGGGACCGTAAGCCATCGGAAGGCGGCGTCAAGAACCCGCAAAAAGCCGTCGTTGATTTTACCGGTTTTTCAGTTGTATTCGGATTGAAATTCCGTTTTTAATCCCAATGCCATACCGGCTTATCAAATTTTTTATATTTTGAGTTTTTTCTTTTTTGCGTTAATATAGGGTGAGGAGAATAGAATGACTATTGACAAACAGCTTTTGGACATTTTGGCGTGTCCAGTTTGCAAAACCGAAGTCAAAATCACCCAAGATGAAAAAGGCCTCAAATGCATGACATGCAGCCGCGTATATCCCATAAAGGATGATATCCCTGTCATGCTGATTGACGACGCTGAAATCGAACCCGACCGCCCGGTTAAAGATTGAAGTCCCTTGCCGCAATCCTGCTGACATTGCTTAAGGATCATGAGGATGTCTGAAAACAATAATACAACACCTTTTATATTATTAGCTTATTCCCTGCTGCTTTATGTGCTGTTCTCCATGCTGTCCATCACCTTGAGCCAGATTTTCTTGGGCTTCGCCCTGGTTTTTTGGGCTTACTTGCTGATTCGAAAAAGAATCTCTTTGTCTTTCCCCGGATTTTTTTGGGGTTTGATTGCTTACAGCTGCCTGACCTTATTAGCTTCGGCCATGTCGCATAATCCTGCGGTCAGTTTCGCCGATTCCAGAGAACTTTTGCTTTTTTTGGTGGTACCGTTGGCATACACCGGTTTCTGGAGATCGGTTCATTTCGATCAGGTTAAAACCGCCCTGCTGGTCAGCGGGTTTATCAGCATCGCTTTTTCCCTGATATATTATGTACTGAAAGCCGAGCCCGGTGAACGTATCCGGGGATTTGTGGATCATTATATGACTCAAGCCGGCCTTATGCTCCTTTTTTGTACCGTCGCTCTCAGTTTTTTCCTTTTCACTAAAAGTAAAGTCCGGTATATATGGGGAGGCGGATTTGTGCTGGCATCGATTGCATTAGTATTAACCTTAACCCGGAATGCATGGGTGGGACTAGCCGTGGTGGTTTTTATCCTGCTTCTCATGTATAAACCCAAAACCCTCCTTCTGCTTCCGGTGGCGGCCGGATTGATTTACTTGGTCAGTCCCGCTCATATCAAAAATCGCGCTCTCAGCATATTCGATGCGGAAAGTTATTCTAATGCCCTGCGCATCCAATACATTAAAACGGGAACGGAAATCATTTTAGATTATCCGTTTTTCGGGACCGGGCCCAACACAGTCCATGTTATTTTCCAGAGGCCCGAATATAATCTGACCGAAGATGCCCGGCATACTGTTCATCTGCATAACAATCCC
>CAYRTV010000501.1:0-1854 GCA_964427225.1 uncultured Eubacteriales bacterium | reverse complement strand
CCCGCCTGTCATTTTCGCTTATTTTCGGATGAAAAAAATCCAGATCCACTCCATGATGAATAACGGAAATCTTTTGCTGCGGCAGGAAAAATTGCTCCAAGAGTGTTCTTTTTACATAAGCGGATACGGCCACTATTGCATCCACCCGGCTTAATGTCCGCTCAAGGTAAGGCAGAAACAGAGTGCTGGCTTCCCTGTCAGCAGCGCCGGGATGATCCGCAAAATACAGGTCATGAACTGTAATAATGGTTTTGCCCCGGGTGGGGCAAATCATGGGAGAAGGCGAATGGGCAATATCCAATCCTGAATGAAAAAACCAATCCAACCGGGGCCGCTTGTATTTGGCCCAAAATAAATTGAGCCACCTCTGAGGAAAGCGGATGTCTTTAAATATTTTTCTCTCAAACCTGGGCAGGTCCTCAATCTTGAACCGGTTTTTCCATGAACAGGAAAACAAATAATATTCATTGGATTCATCCATTCCCGCCAAAGCTGACAGCAGATTTTTCCAATAAATCCCCACTCCGGTTGCTTCTTTAAGCAGGGGGCGAATGTCCAGTCCAACTTTCATTTTGGGCTAAATGTAGTCACAATCCGGGGAAAAGTCAAGGCTGCCCTGGCGCGCTTGCCGCGGAATCTTGCTTTAACATCAGGGTGGTGCTATCATGATGGATGCCTGGAACACCATGACAAGCTTTGACAAAATCAGCCGCCATATCGAGTCATACCGCAATGCCATGATCGATATGCAGATTGAACTCTGTTCCTATCCGGCCATCTCTCCGGAGTACGGCGGAGAAGGTGAAGCAAAAAAAGCGGAAGTGATCATCAGATTCCTTGAGGAGAACGGATTCCGGAGTATCAATGTCATTAAAGTGAATGACCTTGAAGCTCCCAGCGGCTACCGCCCAAATATCATAGCCCGTTATCCAGGGACGGATACATCCAGGACGGTTTGGATAATGACCCATTTGGATGTTGTCCCTCCCGGAGAACTGTCCCTTTGGAAGGGCAATCCATTTAAGGCCTATGTCGAAGGCGGAAAAATTTACGGCCGCGGGGTTGAAGATAACCAGCAGGATATGGTCGCGTCCCTATTCGCCGCCAAAGCTTTCCACGATACGCGTATTTCACCCAAATATAATATAGGCATTGTTATGGTCGCTGACGAGGAAACCGGAAACGAAAAGGGTATTGATCACATTCTAACCGACTCCAACCCCTTTGCCCCCGAGGATCTCATCATCGTGCCCGACGCTGGGAATCAAGACGGCACCATGATAGAGATTGCCGAAAAAAGTATTTACTGGATCAAATTAAAAACCCTCGGAGTCCAGACTCATGGGTCAACGCCGGAAAAAGGAAAAAACAGTTTTAAAGCCGCTTCTTATTTGATCACGAAATTGGATAAACTGTACGACATTTTCGATCAAAACAATCCGATCTTTTCGCCTCCGGTCTCAACCTTTGAGCCCACCCGCAAAGAACCAAACGTTCCCAATATCAATACGATTCCGGGTGAAGACGTATTTTACATGGACTGCCGGGTCCTGCCTGATATTTCGCTGGATCAAGTCGAAGCGGAAATCCGGTCCATGACAGCTGCGGTTGAATCGGAATTTGAGGTGACAATAGAGTTGATTGAACTTGAGAAAAGCCCGGCTTCTCCCTCCACTTCCCCGGAAGCCCCCGTTGTCAAAGCACTTCAGCGCGCCGTAAAAACAGTTTATAATAAAAAGGCTGTGCCCACCGGAATCGGCGGAGGTACGGTTGCCGCCCGCTTCCGGCATGCGCAGTTCTCTGCAGCTAGATCGGAAGAGCACACGTCTGAACTCCAGTCACGTGAAACGATCT
>CAYRTV010000500.1:0-1858 GCA_964427225.1 uncultured Eubacteriales bacterium | reverse complement strand
CGGCACTCGGAAGGCTAAATCTTCCATATCGCGTCAGCCGGACCCGAATGCCGCTCCGCCTTAAAACACATCCGGATCGATACAATGAATCTACCTGTCATCCCCAGGGCGCGCCAGCGGGCGAGGGGATCTTAGACTGCCTCGCTTAATGAACCGTTTCCGCCGCCGCGGCACCGGGCCGGCCTCCGCTCATCAGATGACATGGACTATTGGTTATTCGTATCTTAGGGAGACAATGGGATCAAGCCGGGCGGCTTTTTGTGCCGGGAATATGCCGAAAAAGAGTCCCACGGCCATAGAGACGGAGAAACCCAGTATGATGGACCAGAGAGTCACGGTGGCAGGCAGGGGAGTGGCGGCACGGACCAGGAAAGCAATGGCAAAGCCGACACCGATACCGGTTCCGCCGCCGGCTCCGGTCAACAGCACGGCTTCAATAAGAAACTGCTTCATGATGTCACTGGATTTGGCCCCCACGGCTTTGCGGATGCCGATTTCCCGGGTGCGTTCTTTGACCGTGACCAGCATGATATTCATGACCCCGATTCCACCGACCAGCAGGCCGATCGATGAAATGATGATCATAACCAAATATGCGGCGCCTGTGATCTGATTATACAAATCCAATAGGGCATCCTGGCCGTAGATCGCAAAGTTATTCGGTTCTCCGAATGGGACCTTGCGGAGCCGGCGAAGAACATTGATGATCTGATCCACCGCCGCATCATAATTTTCAGCGCCGGCAGGGTTAGCGATAATTTCAATATTGCTTAAATCGTATGGAAAATATTTCATAAGGGTGGTGATGGGAATGACAACCACATTATCCCGGCTTTGGCCGAACATGCTGCCCCGCTTCTCCAGGACACCCACGACCGTAAATTTTTCCGATCCAATCCATACTTCCCTGCCTAAGGCGTTGATACGCGGAAACAGTGAGTTTTCGATATCCGCGCCCAGTACGCAGACCCGAGTGCGGTGGTCAACATCCGACTGGGTGATAAAACGTCCGGCTTCTGGCAGATAGACGGAAAGAACCCGGGGAAAATCGGCATTGGCGCCCAAGATGATAACATCCTGAACCCGGGTATCCCGGTATTTTATCGGAATACTTTCAAAAACATCAGCGACTAAATGCACTGAAACGGCTTCCACCAAGGGACATTCTTCCTGAATCGCCATTGCGTCTTCATAGGTTAAATCTTTCCGCTGGCGTTCTTCTTCGGAACGGTTGCCCACGACGATTCCCGGCTCATATTTTCCGATGGCGATGAGATCCGCACCGGCTGATTCCAGTTCACTCATGAAGGTTTGGTTTAAACCTTGGATAACAGAAACCATGGCGATGACGGTCATCACGCCGATCATTATTCCGAGCAAAGTCAGAAAAGACCGGAGCTTATGGCTGCGGATTGAGCCAAATGACATCTCAAAGATTTCTTTTAAGATTCCAAATCTCATAACTGTGTCCTTAATGCATCAATGGGGTCAAGCTGGGATGCTTTGCTGGCGGGATAGATTCCAAAGAAAATACCCACTGAGGCTGAGACGATGACGGCGATTAGAATGGAAACCGGTTCTACAGTCGATGGCAGGGAAGTGGCGGCTGAAACGGCTTGGGCTAAAAGAAAGCCCAGTAATATACCGATTCCGCCTCCGATGGTCGATAGAGTCGCTGACTCAATTAAAAATTGAAACAAGATATCCATGCGGCGGGCGCCGACCGACATGCGGATGCCGATTTCAGCGGTTCTTTCCGTAACCGAGACCAGCATGATGTTCATAACCACAATGCCTCCTACAACCAGGGCCAGAGAGGAAATGGCAATCATAGCGAAGTAGATACCATTGGTGGCGG
>CAYRTV010000499.1:0-1858 GCA_964427225.1 uncultured Eubacteriales bacterium | reverse complement strand
CATAGTTGTCACCGTCGATATCCACGGTGCCGTAATTGTAATTGTACAATTGGTAGACGTTTCCGGGGGGACGGCTCTGATGCTGTCCTTTGGAGTGCCGGTATTCCGCCCCGAACTTAAACTCGTGGCTGACGCCGAAGAGTTCGTCATTAAAGTAATTTCCCTGAAAATGCAGAGAGGTCGAAGGCCGCAGGGCTTCGTAGAAATAGTAGGAATCACGATAGATTCCCGCTGTCACATCGTAGCGGAACATTTTATTCAATTCCATGTCTGCAGCGGGATACATATTGAAACCGCCGCCGGTCCAAACCCATTTCAAGGATATGAACAGGTTGTCGCCGAACATGTGCTCATCCTGAGCTTTCACAATCGGGGTTCCGAAATAATAAGCACCGAACTGGTTGTATCCCTCCGGAAAAGAATAACTGGCGGATCGTCCGAATTTTTCCTTGCCTCCCACGTGGGCGAACAATTCAAGACGGTTCTCCGGGAGAAGCTGGAAATTCAGCTTGGCGGCATAATTGGTCAGCAGCGTGTCGTCGCGGTTGCCGTAAATGTTGTTGGTCTTGATGTCCTGCGATCCGTAGGAAATCCACCACCAAATCTTATCCTGTATCAACGGACCGCCGACGTTAAAGCCGTAGTCCTTGATGTTCCGGATGACATTGGTTCCCCTGACGCCTTCTTCACGGAGCTCGTCGGTCAAATTTTCGTCCTGGAACGTTTGGTCGGTGAGATAAAACCGCCCGCCCAGGTTGATGCTGTTGCCGCCCCGGCGGGTGACCAGGTTGACCTGGACCCCGGCAGTCGCCGCAGTCACATCCGCGCCTCCGGTCTGGATATTCATCTCTTCAAAGGCGTCGAAGTCAAAGTAGGTGGAAGATGAAATCGAAGCCGGATCTTGAATGCTGGCTCCGTCCATGCTCCACATTTCCTGGCCGCCGCCTCTTGACGTATGGGCCGCCATCTGGCCGGATTCGGAACCGCCGATATTTTCCCGGTCCATCGCGACTCCGGCTGCCTGCTGCAGAATAACCCAGGGGTCACGGGAGGTGGGTAAAGACTGAAGCGTCTCCCGGTCAACGTTTTCCCCCACCGTGGTCGACTTCGTCTCCACCACAGGGGTTGACGCGACAACAGTCACTTCTTCTTCTAAAGCCCCCATCTCCATCTGAATGGTCAGCTCGGTGTTGACGCCGACATTGATCGTGATTCTTTCACGGGTGGAGCTTTTAAAGCCCTGAAGCCTTGTCACCAGAACATAGTCGCGGCCCGGGGCCAGAGACAGGAAACGGAAGTTTCCGTCTTGGTTGGAGATAACGGTCACGGGAGCGGTAAGGCTTCCGGTTAACGTCACTTCCACTCCGGGAAGCGGGTTACCTTCGCTATCTACCACTTCACCAAAAATATTTCCGGTTCTCTGCTGTGCAGCCAGCGGAAAAGTCAGCAGCAACACACAAAGAACACCTAAAAGTTTTTTCAAATCAGTCCTCCTGATTCATTAATTGTTTTTAATTCACATCCCCTGATTATGGAAATCAAATAATTTGATTCCCGACCACACTTTCTTTTTTTTCTAAAAGCTTATCACTCACCTCCTCTATGAATTTCTTTTGTATAGTTTTGCACTCTTGATACATATTATCTGATATATTTGCAAACTTCATGCCAACCTTGTAGTTTTCCTAAGTTGTTTTATTAGAGCAAATTAGGTTTTTGTTCTGCCGGCATGAGAATTCAATATTATGAATTTCATTCAATAATTTGGATTTTTTTCTCTCTCCGGGATAGAGGGGGCCAGTTTAACCTGGATTATTCACGGGCCGAGATTGCCGCAGACGACGACAATACGTTCATT
>CAYRTV010000498.1:0-1860 GCA_964427225.1 uncultured Eubacteriales bacterium | reverse complement strand
AAAGAAATGGCGGAAAAAATCATCGAAGCCCCGGTGGAACTGGTGGATGAAAATGGAGCTCCAGCAGGCGATAAGTACTTTGTGTTTCATAATCCTCCCGTTGTCAATAAACACCTCGGGATTCGCCGTTCCTATGTTCAGGAATCCCGGCGGATTGCATCTATTTTTCTGAAAAATCATCTCCAGACCATTATTTTCGCCAAAAGCCGCCTGCTTACCGAAGTGCTGCTGACCTATCTCAAAGATGATTTTGAAAAAAATATTAAAGAGAAGGGCCGGATCCGCGGCTACCGGGGCGGTTATCTCCCTTTAAAACGCCGGGAGATTGAGAAAAAACTGCGGGACGGGCGCATTTTAGGGGTGGTCTCCACCAATGCCCTGGAACTGGGCATAGATATCGGAACCCTGGACGTGGCGGTTCTCGCCGGATACCCTGGAACAATTGCCAGCACCTGGCAGCGGGCGGGACGGGCCGGACGCAAATCCGGTCAGTCCGCGGCAGTCATGGTGGCTTCCAGCTCTCCGCTGGATCAATTTATCGTCAATCATCCCGATTATTTCTTTTCCAAAAATCCGGAAAGAGCCCTCATCAATCCCGATAATTTATCCATCCTGGTCAGTCATGTCGAATGCGCCGCTTTCGAACTGCCCTTTAAGGACGGAGAGTCCTTCGGCAGAGAAAATCTCCATGAAATACTTGAATTTCTGGAAAAAGAAAGCATGGTCCACCGCTCCGGAGATAAATGGCACTGGACTTCGGAAGCCTATCCGGCGGATGAAGTCAGCTTGAGAAGCATCAGTTCGGATAATTTTGTGGTGGTGGATACTTCCAGTAAAAACCAGGTCATCGCGGAAGTGGATTTCACGGCCGCATTGACCACACTCCATCCCAAGGCCATTTATATCTGCGAAGGGATTCAATACTATGTGGAAGATCTGGATTTTGAACAAAGGCGGGCTTATGTCAAAAAGACCGATATTGACTACTATACCGATGCCATCGATTACACCAAAATAAAAATTCTGGACGAATTCGACAAGGACCGGCTGGCCCATTGCTCTATATACCACGGCGAGGTGCATGTCGCCACCCAGGTCGTCGGATTTAAAAAAATCAAATTCCACACGATGGAAAATGTCGGAGCAGGGGACCTAAGCCTTCCGTCCAATGAAATGCATACCACCGCCTATTGGCTGACTATTCCCGCTGATATCATGGGGACCCTTCCCTATGAAGCCGAACAAAAAATCAACGGCCTTTTTGGCCTGGCATATTGTCTCCACCATGTGTCACCGCTTTTCATGATGTGCGATCTGCACGATATCGGCGTTTCCGTGGGGGATAACGCCACCGGCAAATCCGTTCCTCCCCGGGATATCCGCATGAAAATGAAACCAGACGACGAAGCCTTCGCTTTTCATGAATCGGAGTTTGAACCCAACATCTTCATTTACGATAACTTCCCCGGCGGCATCGGCCTCAGCCCTTCACTTTTCGATCTGAGGGACCGCCTGCTGCGCCATAGCCTGGAAACCATTCAGACATGCCCCTGCCAGGAAGGCTGCCCCTCCTGCGTCGGGCCCTCCAAGGAAAGCGGCCGCTTCGCCAAACAGGTGGCTCTGGAAATCCTCAAAAAGTTAATCTAACGCCGATCCGATCCATGCCGCTGATTTTCAGCGGCTGCGCAACTCCTCCGGCTTTGTCGGTTCCGCTTCGTCCCGGCAATGAATAAGGGCCATATCCCGCCACCACGCAACTGCCGGAGTCTAACTGGAGGGTTTATCAGCGGCAATTGAATTCTCTGCTCGCCAAGACCCTCCCCCCCACCGCCATTGGCTTCGGAGAGAACCCAATCGCCG
>CAYRTV010000497.1:0-1863 GCA_964427225.1 uncultured Eubacteriales bacterium | reverse complement strand
CGATCTGGGCACTGCAAACCGGCATGTCCTTTTTCGCCGCTTATCCCATAACTCCCGCTTCTGAAATCATGCATGTGTTGGCAGAGAAAGAAAACGAAATCGTCTTTATCCATGCTGAAGATGAAATCGCGTCCATCCACCTGGCCATAGGGGGCAGCCTGGCCGGGCATAAATCGATGACCAGCACTTCCGGCCCGGGCATGTCTTTAAAACAGGAAGGCCTCGGCCTGGCGCACATGATGGAAGTGCCGATGGTGGTGGTGAATGTCCAGCGGGTTGGACCGTCAACCGGCATGCCCACGCTGCCGGCGCAAGGCGATATCATTCAATCGATCCACGGCAGCCACGGGGATTATCCGGCGCTGGTCTTTTATCCGGGTTCAGTGGAAGAATGCTACCACTATACCCAAGCAGCTTTTAATGCCGCTGAGGAATCATCAAGCCCGGTAGTTCTGCTTTTGGACGGATTTCTGGCCCATCTATCCGAGACCGTGGATTTGGGACAGATCGACGTGCCTTCCATCAAACGAACCCTGAAGCCTTTGGGGAAAGGCCGGCGTCATTTTACCGGCCTTCTGTCTGAAAACGGGATTCCAAAAACCAAAGACACGGCCTATTACCGGAAATGGTATACGGGGAGAAAGGAAAAAATCGCGAGGGTTGCCGCCGATCATGCCTACTTTGAATACCTGCCCCATCCAGTCAGCGACATCCTGCTTGTCGCCTACGGCATTGCCAGCCGGGTGATTTCCCCCTTAAAAAACAGCTATTCCATCTTCCGGCCCATCCGGATGTTCCCCTTGCTTGAAGATGACATAAAGAAAGCGGCTGACAACCATGATAAAATAATCGTAGTGGAAATGAACGACGGGCAGTACCGGGGAGAAATCCAACGAATATTGAAACAGGATGTGATCAGCCTGGCGGTTTTAGGCGGGACCATCAAACTGGAAGAAATAAAAGAACAGCTTAAACAATACACATGAAATACAAAGATTATGTCAATTGGGAGAAAATGCCCACCACCTGGTGCGGAGGGTGCGGCATCGGAATCATTTTTAAACAGGTGACTTTTGCCTTGGAAGAATTGGATATCCCCGTCAGCAGCCTGGCGGTTGTCTCCGGCATCGGCTGCAGCGGCCGGGCCGCGGGATATTTTGCCACCGACAGCGTTCATGTGACCCACGGCCGCGCTCTTCCCGTGGCTGAAGGCATCAAGCGGGGCAATTCCAAGCTCAACGTGCTGGTCTTCTCAGGAGACGGCGACCTGGTGGGAATAGGCGGCAATCACCTCATCCATTCCTCCAGGCGGGATATCGATATAACGGTTGTCTGCATCAATAACCAGATCTACGGCATGACCGGAGGGCAGATGGCTCCGACCACGCCCAAAGAGGCGAAAACCCCCACCAGCGCCCACGGTAATCCCTATGCTCCCATTAATATTCAAGGCCTGGTTACCGCCAATTCCCGTTATTTTTACGCCCGCAGTTCCGCCCAGCATATTCAGCATCTTAAAAAAGCAATCAAAGCCGGTATGGAATGGAAAGGATTCGCGTTTATCGAAGCCCAGTCTTACTGCATCGAGAATTTCGGCCGCAGGCTGGGCTACCGAACCGGCCATGAGATGCTGGCGGAAATGAAAAAGGGATATACAATCAACTCCAAGCCGGAGGGCTTATTAAAAAACAATGAATTAGGAATCATTCCCCATGAAGATTAGAAGAGCTAAACCTGAAGACTGTCCCACTGTCAACCTCATGATGAGGGATTTAATCGATGAAATCTACAAAGATAAATCGGTCAAAGTCCGGCATGCGCTTAAA
Organism: uncultured Eubacteriales bacterium; assembly: GCA_964427225.1. Lineage (GTDB taxonomy): Bacteria > Acidobacteriota > Aminicenantia > Aminicenantales > Aminicenantaceae > CAYRTV01. Next base: position 37 of record CAYRTV010000497.1, on the reverse strand, counting down.
GCCAATTTCACTGCGGACGCCCTCAAAGAGTTCTGCC
>CAYRTV010000496.1:0-1864 GCA_964427225.1 uncultured Eubacteriales bacterium | reverse complement strand
ATCAGCTCCAGCGGCGCATCATTTATTTTAAAAACAGATGTCATTGCCGACAGCAGCCTGCGTTTAAAAATTGACCTCCCTGAACAATTATCCGAGGACAAAAATTTGAAGCTTATCATCAAAGGAAAAATTATTTTTATCGAAAAAATCAGTGATGAACAATCGGGACAGCGGATTTCCCTTCACTTTGATAATAAATATATAATCGAGGATGAAGATTAAAGTTTATCCGCCGCTGTCTTTTCCCGTAACTCTGCATGCCTGCCCTCTTCCCGCTTTATTTCATAAGAAGAACATAAAGTTAACTCAATAATTTGGCCGCTTCCATTCTCGGAATCCCTGCGGGTCCGCTCTACTTCCCCGGAAACCGATACATTCAACGTATTCTTCAGGATCAATGTTTTTGGAATACAAAGCCTGAGATACAGCTTTTCTCCGATAACAACATTATTGGCAAGTGTAAATACCGCCAATTCGGAACTGATATTCCTCAGCCTGGTTTTTTCCTCAAACAGCTCTCCTGATGCATTTTTTCCTCTGACAAAAGTGGGAACGGATATTTCAAAGACCTTTTCACCTGCAGCGGGAAAAACAAAACCGGTCTTTGATTTTTGCATATATTTTTTCATAAGTACCTCTATTTTAACGGCGGCGTAATACACGGCCAATCACTTTTCAAGATGATTTACAGGGGTGAAATTGTAATTATCCATATCACCGTCAGAGATTAATTAAAAATAAGCGCTGTTTTTGAATGTATGGGCTTTGCTTGACAAGGAAAATATGTTCATATAATATGATTTCAAATTCGATGAATTCGAGGGGGTTAAAACAGACCCACAATGAATACCGAAAAAAAACCAAATGAAGAAACCGGAAAAATCGAAGTCCTTATTTACAGCCCGTCTGAATTAATCCTGGATGGCATAAACAAAGCATTGAATAGCGGAAATGATATTGAAACAGTAGGGGTTGAAAGCAGCACGATAGAATCTTTTCTCGAAACCGTTAAGAAAAAAAACCCGGATGTCATTTTATTTGCCAATTCAGAGCCTCTTCCCAACATGAAAGAAATCTGCAAAGCCATAACTGACATTGCCGGAGATAAATCAAAAACAAAGCTGATGCTTATCGGAAATATCCCTTCTCATGAAGAAATAGTCGGGCTGATGAATGTTGGAGTCAGGGGATATTTTGATTTAAATGAACCAGCCGAAAAATTAGTCGATGCCACCCGCAGCGTCAACCGGGAAGAGATCTGGCTCCCCCGTGATAAGATGAGCAGTATAATGGACCGCATCATTTCGGTTGTCGGACGAGATCTTAAAGAAAAAACTTTGGACCAGTTAACTCCAACGGAATTCCAGGTTCTTCGACATATAGGACAGGGAAAAAGCAACGACGAAATCGCCAATGCCATGTTTATCAGCAAAAATACGGTTAGATCGCATATTAAAAGTATTTATGCCAAACTCGATACCCACAGCCGTTTACAATTAGCATTATATGCCATCAATTCAGCCCTGTTTTGATGATGAGAGGCAAAAATGGTTGATAAAACCCAATTCAATGGCTCAGATTATGATTTTACCGATGTTTCTGAGTTAAAAAAACTGATTAAAAACAGGAGAAAAGAATGGCGGCTTTCCCTCCCCCTCTCCGGAGTAATCGAGGGCAAGCTTCCCAATGCTGAAACTTTCCGCGAACCGGCCATTGTCGATAATATCAGCTCCGACGGCGCCTATTTTCATCTCAATGCAGATGTCACTATTGGCACAAAAATCAAACTCACTCTTGACCTGCCTTCCCGCTTAACGGAAGGAAAACCAACAAAATTGCGGCTTTCCGGAGTGGCCGTGCGGGT
>CAYRTV010000495.1:0-1881 GCA_964427225.1 uncultured Eubacteriales bacterium | reverse complement strand
CTTTAAAAAAGACTGCAGAATATCACGTAGAAACCATCGTCCCCAGCCTTCCGGAGATACGAATAAAAAATTACGCTTTCGCGAGTTGGTGATAGCATAGTTCAGACTGAGGCAGTACAAATCCATGCGGTCGTCACCAGGCTGAACGTTAAAATATTCGGTCACCAGTTTTTCGGTGGGGGCGGACTTCTTTTTCTTTTTAAAATCGGATTCAATTTTCGCAATGATTTTTTTTGTAACTTTGACCTGTTTTTCGGTTAATTGCCAGTGGTTGTTCCAGGAAAAAAATTTGTTGGATTTCGAAAAAGAGGCCTCTAGATTTTTTCCCAGCTGCCGCAGGTCCTTGTCGGTCATGGACAATTCATGCAGGCGAGGGTCATCCTCCCTTTTGAGGACTTTTGGAGCACATTCTTTTCCATCTGTTGCGGAAGGAAGCATGACTTGTGTTTTAGTTTTTTTCATATAATCGATGTGCCGGCGGAAGGTTCCTCCTCCGGTGTAATCGACTTCCAGCATCTCACAATTGTAACTGTCGAATGGAATTTTGTTTACGACTTCAAGAACGACTCTTCCTTCGAACGGTTCCTTTCCCTTGCTGCTGACCATAAGCGGTTCATTGTATTCCTTGCAGATGAGGTCTCCCACTTCATATTGACAGGCAGGATCATAAATTTTTACTTTCTGGTTCAGTTGGTTGGCATTCTTTTTAAATGCAACTTTCTTTATTAATTCCTGCAGAGAAGGGACTTCATTTTTTTTGGTTAATTCGTCAATGACGAAACTGATATCATCTTTTGTTATTATTGTGTGTTCGCTTCCTCTAACCATTGTCATTTCTTCACTTTATTTGTTCATTCCTAATAATAATACCATAATCGCTTTCTGAATATGAAGTGTATTCTCCCATTGATTTAATACAGCTGATTGCGGTCCTTCCAAAACCGCGGTTTCTATTTCCGGGCCGGGGGCCAGGCTGTGGCCATGAAGAACAAGAATCCGGTTTCCTGCTTTTTTCACCGTTTCAGCCGTGATCCGGAATTTTTCTGATTCCCCGCCGCCGGCCTTATGCTGCCATCCGCAATCGGTGTAGAGGACATCGGTATCCGCATACGCGGCCTCCGGGTCGTGTTCCATTTTAACGGAAAAACCGCTTTTAATTCCTGCATTTAAAGCGGTTTTCAGCAGGGCCGGATCAGGGCGGCTGTTTTCGGGGCAGGTGATTTTCAGGCTGGATCCGGTCTTTGAAAGCCCCTGGATGAGACTGTTTAAGACCGGGGTGACTCCTCCGATATAGGTGATTTTCAGGCTATTAAGATCCAAACCCTCTTCTTTGAGCGTAAATATATCCGCGAGAACCCTGCAGGGATGGAAAGTATCTGATCCATTATTGATCAAAGGCATTTTAAGGGACAATACCCATTGGTTCAATAATGAATGGGGAAAGGCTTCGCTGATCAGGCCGTCCAGCCCCGCTTCCAGGTGGCGCAAGGTAAAGAGATTTATTTTGGCCGTTTCGTGAAAGGAATGGGATATATAGCGGCCACCTAATGCGGCTACGGCCTGGTGAAATGAAAGAGCCGGCGGACAAGCGGCTGGAGGGCCCTTTATTTCTCCGAGTATACAGTGCTTGAGGCGCTTGTGGAAGCGGCCGGGTTTTTGTTTTATTTCATGCGCCAGGTCCAGCATAGTGCTGAACTGATAGGGTGATACATCGGCAAGGGAGAGTAAACCGGTCGGCATATTAGTTCCCGTCCGGGGATGCCACAATGCGGGTACCGGACCGGTTGATCAAAGCGGCTTTCAGATGGCTGGCAGATGTGATGAGGACTTCCCGGCCCCCTCTTTCTATATACTCAATCGATGCTTTGATTTTCGGTCCCA
>CAYRTV010000494.1:0-1882 GCA_964427225.1 uncultured Eubacteriales bacterium | reverse complement strand
CTATGTTTCGTACCGTATCGAATGGGTGGCGGCTCATCTGTTTTCCGCCCGGGATTGGGAAGACAATGAAATCCGGAACATCCGGATACACTTAAAACGCACTTCTTTTTGGATTGTGGTCATTTTTTTCATCAAAATCGGCCGACATACATTTGGTTTGAGCGGAATCCTGGACGGGATGAAAAATATTTCGGTGATTCAAATCAGAGAACTCAATCTTTCTTTATATAATTTAGTTTGGGGAATAGTGCTGTTCGCGTTATCCTTTTCCCTGCTCTTTCTGATGGCCAAGTATTTGAATATGCTGGCCACAAAATATTCGGATAACCCCACCACCGGAAAATCGATCGAAGCACTTATCCGTAATCTGGGATTTCTGATTATCCTGGTGCTGTTCGGATATACCATTGGTTTGACTTGGGGCCTGCTTATTCCCATTGCCGGGGCGATCGGCATTGGGGTGGGATTTGGGCTGCAGACCATCATCAATAATTACATCAGCGGATTTGTTTTATTGGTGACCGATAAAATCAGGATTGGGGATGTGATCGAAGTTCCAGGAAACGCGGGCCGGGTACTCGGGATTACAACGGATACCATTTTCGGACGCATCAAATCCATCGACATGTTTTCCACTATTGTTGTGACCAACGATAACATCGATGTGTCCATCCCCAATTCCGAATTGATAACCAATAAAATCATCAATTACACCCATTCCAGCAGTTATATCCGTATGCGGATTTCTTTCGGAGTCTCCTACGGAGCGGATGTAGAAGTCGTGGAAAAGTGCGCCCGGGAAGTGATTCACGATTTGGATTATGTGGTGCACGAGCGCAGGAATGACGTATGGTTCTCCGGTTATGGAGAGAGTTCCCTCGATTTTATCGCGCTATGCTGGGTGACGCTGGACATGGGTTTTCCTCCGCAGAAAATCCAATCGGAATTTCTATATCGCCTGTGGTTTAAATTGAAGGAGAATAATATCGAAGTCCCCTTCCCGCAACGGGACGTTTGGTTCAAAACCCCCCTTAAGATTGAACGGGAAAACACCGTCAAATCCGAGTCAGAATAAAATTGTCCGGACATCATCCGGACTAATTTCCGTGAAATCTGAGATGATTTTTTCAGCGCCCTTTAAATTTTTGGCTGGATGCGTTGTAGCCAGGCCTATAACCTTTATTCCCGCCCTGCGGGCGGATTCTATACCGGGATAGGAATCTTCAAAAACCAGGCAGCGGCTCACTGTGTAATGCGTGAGGGCCGCCGCCCTGCGGTAAATTTCCGGATGCGGCTTTCCCTTTTCCACTTGCGATGAATCAACAATTTTATCAAAATATTTTCTTAACCCGGTTTGATTCATGACAAAATCGACATTCTGCGGAGGCGCTGAGGTCGCTACGACCAAATCAGCCTGTTCTTCCTCAAGGCGGTCCAGAAAAGACACCAGTCCCGGTGCAGGTGAGATATAGGGAGCATAAAGATCCCGGTAAAGGGCCTCCTTTTCTTCTGCCAGCTGTTTGATTTTCTTGCGGGTGACCCCGCCGGAAAGAAGAATTCGAATAAGATCGAAGTTGGTTTTACCGAAATGGCGGGAAAATTCTTCTAAATCCGTATCCGGTGCATGTTTTTGAATGAATCTTCGCCAGGCTTTTTTATGAAAGCCCATATTATCGACTATAACGCCGTCCATGTCGAAGATGACGGCATAATTGTTTAAAGATTGACTCATCTCAATTTCCTAACATGATCGTTCAGTGCGAAGGATCTCATCCTGCTTCTTGTTAAAAAGAATAAAGAGTAAAGAGTCAAGAGTAAAGAGAAATTTAGCCTGGATTATTCACGGGCCGAGATTGCCGCAAATTTCGGTTTGCGGCGAGGA
>CAYRTV010000493.1:0-1895 GCA_964427225.1 uncultured Eubacteriales bacterium | reverse complement strand
AAAACCATCACGATGTGTTTGTTTTTTTTGAATTAGCTATAACCGGAATCTTTAGCCTGGAATACATTCTCCGCGTCATTATTGTGAAAAAACCGTTGCGGTATATTTTCAGTTTTTACGGTATCGTAGATTTTTTAGCCGTAATTCCAACCTACTTGGGATTGCTTATATCTGGATACCACAGTCTGCTCGTAATAAGGGCCTTCAGGCTGCTGCGGGTATTCCGTATTCTTAAACTGACACGTTACAGTGCGGCCGGCCGTACCTTGGCCCGGGCCGTTTGGACGAGCCGGGAAAAAATAGGTGTTTTCATTTTATTCGTGTTCATTCTGGTCACGATTTTGGGCACTCTCATGTACATGATTGAAGGAGAAGCAAGCGGATTTGAGAATATTCCCATCAGCATTTACTGGGCTGTTGTTACGCTTACCACCGTTGGATACGGAGATTTAAGCCCCGTTACGCCGCTTGGGAGATTTCTGGCCTCTGTCATCATGTTAACCGGATATTCCATCATTGTTGTGCCTGCCGGTATTGTGACTTCCGAAATAATAAAGCCTTCGATACCAAAAAACACGAAAGTTTGCTCCAGCTGCCTGCATAGCAGGCATGATGATGATGCCGCTTTCTGTAAAAAATGCGGAACCAGGCTGAATGGATAGGCCCGGTTATCTGCCTGAAACGGGACTCAGTGATATTTTATCCCCTTGCGCGCCGGCCCGTTTAATGATAAAAACCACTTAATGGTCATCACAATCCTTCAAATCGCCCTCGGTTTTTTTGCCGTGCTGTTTGGGAGTGTTTTTTTCACAGACTTCTTTAAGCATAAAGACGAGGTCACCCAGAAGAAATGGCCGGGCCTGCTTGGGGTCGGCTTTATCACCAATTTCTTTGACACCTTGGGGATCGGGAGTTTCGCGCCGCAAACGACGCTGTTTAAATTCTTCCACATGGTGAACGATAAGTATATTCCGGGAACTCTCAATGTAGGGAATACCCTTCCGGTTATGCTGCAGGCGTTTATTTTTATATCTGTCGTCAAGGTTGATCCGGTGACTCTGGTCAGCATGATCGTGGCAGCCCAGGCCGGAGCGGTCATCGGGGCCGGGATTGTGGCAAAGCTTCCGGTGAGAAAGATTCAGATCGGACTGGGTATAGCGCTTTTGGTGGTGGCCTTTACCCTCTTTGCCGGATTGATGGAGTGGTTTCCCAGCGGCGGCACGGCAGTGGGATTGACGGGGCTGAGTCTTGTTATTGCGGTGGTGGTAAGTTTCGTTTTGGGATCCCTGCATGCGATCGGGATCGGGTTCTATGCGCCGTGTATGGCGCTGGTCTATTCCCTGGGCATGAATCCCCGGGCCGCCTTTCCGATCATGATGGGCTCGGCCGCCATGCTGATGCCGGCGGCAAGCCTTAAGTTCATCAAAGAAAAAGCCCACGACCGCAAGGCCTCGGTTGCCTTGACCACGCTGGGTGTCGTGGGTGTCATCCTGGCCGCCTATATCGTCACCTCGCTCCCGCTCGAGCTCCTCAAATGGGTGGTGCTCTTTGTGCTGATCTATGCAGCAGTGACGATGTTTAGGTCGGCGGCAGCGGCGGCGGATTAAATAAACCTAAAAATCTTCAATTTTTTTTGCTGAAGCCGGCATGCCATATTCCACCTATTAACATCCTGCGGATTAGATCAAATTATAAGTAATTTCCCGCACCGGACATATCATGGCTTTCGGATAAACAACCAATAATGCCCCCAACCATCCTCCCCAACATCGCTGCGTACGGGATTATAATATGAATTCAGTATGACAATAAATGACATCTAAGGTCATATTGTGACATTTAGCCTGAATTATTCATAAAAAAATTGCGATGTTTTTGCAATTTCTTTTTTATCA
>CAYRTV010000492.1:0-1895 GCA_964427225.1 uncultured Eubacteriales bacterium | reverse complement strand
AATCCGTTTTTGTTTTATTTTTTGTTCCTCTTGTGCATTCATGGCTTCACGATCCCGGGGCAGGAGATTGAGGTTTGGGAAAATCCTTGAGTTTCTCCCGGGTGGCAGTTATCACGTCTTCACACAGGGAGTGATCCTCAAGCTCACCCAGAAAATAACTCTGATACCCCGTCAGGTCCAACAATCCATGTCCGCTGAGATTAAAGACGATGGTCTTCTCTTTGCCTTCCTGCTTGGCTTTCTCCGCCTCCTGGATGGCCGCAGCTACGGCATGGCTGGTTTCAGGCGCCACGATGATGCCTTCTGTGCGGGAGAACAGCACCGCGGCGCGGTAGCATTCCAGCTGATGGATGGCCCTGGGGGAAAGCAGGCCTTCCATCACCGCCTGGGACACAAGGGGCGACATGCCGTGGTACCGCAGCCCGCCGGCATGAATCGGAGGCGGAATGAAATCATGCCCTAAAGAGTGCATGGGCAGAAGCGGCGTCATCCTGGCGGTATCACCATGGTCATAGACATAATCGGCCCGGGTCATGGTGGGACAGGACTCGGGTTCCACCGGAATGATCTCCATCTCGGCGCCGTTTATTTTATCGGCGATAAAGGGAAATGCCAGACCGGCGAAATTGCTGCCGCCGCCGGCGCAGCCGATAACCACATCCGCTTGTTTCTCGCCGAATTTTTCCAGCTGTTTTTTTGCTTCCTGGCCGATAATGGTCTGATGCAGCATCACATGGTTGAGCACACTGCCTAAGGAATAGCGGGTGCTCCCGGATTCATCCGCAACGGCCGCTTCCACGGCTTCGGAAATGGCGATTCCCAGGCTTCCTGGGGTGTCCGGATCTCTGGCCAGCACCTCGCGTCCGGCCTGGGTTTCCGGGCTGGGGCTGGGAATGCATTCCGCACCCCAGGTTTGCATCATGGCTTTGCGCATCGGCTTCTGGTCAAAGCTTATGCGGACCATGAACACCTTGCATTCCAGACCCAGGAGGGAGCAGGCGAAAGCCAACGCGCTCCCCCATTGTCCGGCGCCGGTTTCGGTGGTCAGTTTCTTGACGCCGAATTCTTTATTGTACCAAGCCTGAGCCACCGCCGTATTCGGCTTGTGGCTGCCGGCCGGAGACACACTTTCATTCTTATAGTAAATCTTCGCAGGTGTTCCCAGGGCTTTTTCCAGATGAACCGCACGGTGAAGAGGTGTCGGGCGCCAGCGGTAGAGGATCTCCAGTACGCCGTCGGGGATATCGACCCATTTGTCGGTGGTGACTTCCTGCTCGATCAGGTTCATCGGGAAGACCGGGGCCAGCATGTCGGGACTGACGGGATTGCCGTCGGGTCCCAGGGGCGGCTGCGGCGGATGAGGAAGATCGGCGGCTAAGTTGTACCACTGCTTCGGCATCTCGGACTCGGTTAAAAATACTTTCACAGACATAGCAACCTCCTATTTATTTTGAGTTTGTGTTTCCGATTTAGATTGATTATGAATGTACTGTTCAAGAACCCGCTTAAATGCGGACCCGCGTTTTTTAAGCTCCTTCGACCCCCGGGTGATTTTGCATAAGCTCATGCCCAGCTTGCGGGCGATCTCCCGCTGGCTGTCGCCGCGGTCGAGCATCTTGACCAGGCTCCATCGCCGGGCGATTTCGTCAATTTCCTTGGGCGTCAGCATGCAGACGAGGAAGTCCTTAATCAGTTTAGGATCATCCAGGTCGGCAAATATCCTTGCTAGTTGTTCGATTTCCTTGCGTGTGTTTCTATACATAGTAACGTTTCTTCCAATAGAAACACACTATACGCACCCCGCTCCCTTTTGTCAAGTATTAATTTCAATCCCCCCAATCCCGCGGTCTGGCCGCGTCATCCTCTTTATTTTCAGCTCATTATCAGACCCAAAG
>CAYRTV010000491.1:0-1905 GCA_964427225.1 uncultured Eubacteriales bacterium | reverse complement strand
ACAGCCCCAGTTCCCTGCCTAACTGACTATGATTAATCTCCTGGCCGGTCAGGGCAGCTAATAACCGTAAAAACCTTCCCAAAAGTTGAAAATCGGAGATGTTGGCCAGGAGCCGCACATCTCTTTCTATATAGGTTCTGATATAAGCGTTATAAAAATCAGGGATCAGTTCCTGGTCAATAAACCGGGTCTCCGGCATGGCCCCTTTCCATAATAACTCGTAAAGCGTTGCGTCCACCGGCAGACGGCGAACGTCGGCCATCAGTAAATCATTTGGGGAATCCAGCCACGCCGGAATCAATGGTTTAGCGTTCTGTTTTCCGGAGATTTCAGAAAGTGACAAAGATTCAAGATCAAGGAAAACAGCCCGTCCGGCCAGACTTTCGGATATGGATTTCAGGACGCCCCATTGCTGAGAACCGGTTATGATGTATTGACCGGGAGATCGGTCCCTGTCAACGCGCCGCTTAACTACCGGGATAAGTTCAGGGGCATATTGAATTTCATCCAGGATAATCGGGGTCCGGTGGTTGTTGAAAAAAAGTTCAGGATCCTGTCTTGCATTTTCAACGTCAATAACAGGGTCAAAAACAACGAGATCTGCTTTTTCGCCAAAGAGATGCTCCACAAGCGTGCTTTTGCCGACTTGCCTGGCGCCGGAAACCACGACAGCCGGAAAGGTGCCGGCCAGTTTTAACAGTTTGTTGCCTGCTATTCTCTCAATATACATACATGAAATTTAGTATTTAAAATTCCAAAAATCAAGTATTTTTTAAAAAATTTTTTGATTTTTAGTACTTTTGATACTAAAAATCAAGTTTTATTGGGTCGAGCAATCGTCTTGCCGGCAGCATAAACGTCGAGGTTTTATTGGGAATTACCATTGATGGCCCCTCAAGGCGGCAGGCGACAAAAGAGTCAAGAGAAGCCCCCTTTATTGCCCGGTTCCTTGGGATTGCTGGAAAAACAGCGAGGGCGTTAGAAATTTAATTCCGACAGCCAGTTGGCTGCAAGCCTGATTTCTGCCCCATTGGGAAAAGTCTTTTCCCTGTCTGATTTTTTTGAAATTTGAACCATTTGAATTCCGGAAAAGAATTTTTTAAATAAATCAAAATTGGGGCTCAGATTATTCTCGTTCCACTTTACCTCCACCAGTAGAGAAGGAGTGCCGGCTTTTGAAATACAAAAATCAATCTCTTTGCCGTCCTTATTTTTTACATAATATAGTTTTCCTTCTTCTCCCAGGCAATCCTCCCGAAAATGCAATTCTTTTTGAATTGCACAAGCGACGGCATTTTCCAGTTTCAGGCCTTGATCACCCAGTACTTGCCCTGTATCGTAAAAATAAAATTTAGGCGCCTTTTGAATAGCCCTGGCAATGTTTTTATGAAAAGGCGGAACTTTAAAAAGCACATACATATTTTCAAGTATCGTTAACCACCTTTTTACCGTTTTATCTGAACATTGCAGGTCCTGGGCCAGAGAACTATATGAAATTGGATTCCCCACCCGGTGTTTTAACAACTGGATCAGCGTTTCAATCTGGGTGATTTGTTGAACATTTTCAAGGTCAATGAGGTCTTGTTTTAGAATGATATCAAGGTGGGATTTTTGCCAACGGTTATAGAAACGGCGTGTTCCATTTAAGAAGGGTTCCGGGAAACCACCAAACGATAGCAGTTTGTCCAGTTCATTTTCAGGATCCTCTGGTTTTAATAACCCATGGATTTCTTTAAGATCCAGTGGATGCAATCTGAATTGGAAAAATCGACCGGCCAGGGAATCCCCAACTTTTTTATACGTATCCAACCTGGCGCTGCCTGTGACAAGTAATGACGGTGGAATGCCTTCCTTGTCATAGATCCCTTTTAACCATGATTTCCAATTTTTCAGCTTATGTAGCTC
>CAYRTV010000490.1:0-1916 GCA_964427225.1 uncultured Eubacteriales bacterium | reverse complement strand
AAGGTCTTTTTAAGATGGTGGAAAACTTCTGCGGACATGCGCAAAGCTTCGGAAAAAGTGGGGCTTTTCACCGGAACGATCATGAATTCCTGAATATCGACACTGTTATCGGCATGGGCCCCTCCATTCAGGATATTGATAAGCGGTACCGGAAGAGTATGTCCTTTTTCCTCCGAGAGGTAAGTGAAAAGTTCCTGCTGAGCGGCGCGGGCGGCCGCTGCCGCCGCTGCCATTGAAACCGACAAAACGGCATTCGCACCCAGCTTTTCTTTCGAGGCTGTGCCGTCCAGTTCTATCATCTTCCGGTCGAGGTCTTCCTGCTCGGCGGCATCCATGCCGGTGATTTCCGGCCCTATTATATTGATCACATTGGCAACGGCGCTGCGCACGCCTTTGCCTAAATATCTGTTTGGATCGCTGTCCCTCAATTCCAATGCTTCCCGCTTTCCAGTCGAGGCGCCGGAAGGAACAGCTGCTTCTCCAATGATTCCCGAAGCCAGTTCAATTTTAGTTTTCACAGTAGGATTCCCCCGCGAGTCTAAAATCTCACGGGAGGCTATGCTTTTTATTGTTGTTTTTGCCATGGATTAAACCTCGTCGTTACCGGAAGATGATGGTCATTATAGAATGAAATTAAAAATCAGGATGTCTGGTTTTGTATTTCTTCTTTTTTCTTATCTACAAATTCTTTAATAGCGCCAACGCCTTCATTGGTCCGTTCTTTAACCATCTGGATGCCCTTTTCGGCTTCTTTAGAAATTTTTTCATAATTCTCTTTGGCTATTTCTCCGGTGGCCATGGCGTTATTTTTGATTTTCTTTCTGGTTTCCTCTCCGCTGGCCGGGGCAAACAAAACACCTAAGATGAATCCGGTCGCTGTGCCCAGCAGAAAAGACAAAGTCACTTCAACGGCATTGGATCCTTTATCATTCATTTTTGTCCTCCTTTTTATTCTTTTTCAGCAACCTCCAGCCGAACCTCATCAGCGGGAAAAGAAACGGCATGTACTTGGAACCGGGCTTGATGATCCTGGTGGTCACAAAAAAGGCTGCTTCTGATAAATGGACGGCCGTTTTTTTAGACGCTTCCAAAAATTCTCCGACTTCATCCAGGTCCTGGTTGACTTTCCGGTTGGTCTCATTGAGATTCCTGACCAGCTCCCTGATTTCCATTAAGGTTGCCGAACCCTCCCTCGCTGTTTTCCGCATTTGATGCAGAAACAAGGCCAGGTAAGTCACAGCAACTACGGCCGCCATTGTCAAAACCAGCAGTAAAAATTGATTGAGTGTTAATGTCATTATTATCAAAATAGAAAAATACGGAGGGTTTGTCAATGAAATCCTGGAAATGAACCGGTCTGCCGCAGTTAACGAATCAGGATTTTATCCACTTTTTCGATCTGCCATCTCCGGCTGATTTGCTCAACCAGGTCCTGATAGATGCTCTTTTTTTGGTTCCGTACGGCTTTTTCCCATTCTTTTAAAAGAGCCGGGCTGGAGAAGCTGCGCTCTGACTTCAGTAAGTGACTGATTCCGCGCAGAGCTCTCCATTGGGTTATCATGAGCAAGGCCAAAGCGGCGAAAAAAACATTGGGGCCGGGGAGGAGGGCCATCAGTCCGCTGACCGGAAGCAGCAGGATTTCCACGACCAGTATCAGAATATGGAGGGTTCGCTGACGCTGCAGATAAAAATAGAAACGGCCCCTGATCTTTGTACGGGAAGAACCGGCGTGATAAATGGTGACAGTTCCCGGTTTTTGATTCAGGATTTTTTCAAATGCTTGTTCCCGGCTTAAAAACCGGGCCGGAAGCAGCATCAATTTCTTTTTGGCTGTCTCCCATATCCGTTGCCACTTGGAGAATTGAACATTGACCTTGTGAAGCGGATCGGTGGAAAAGAACCGGTATTTTTGATGG
>CAYRTV010000489.1:0-1953 GCA_964427225.1 uncultured Eubacteriales bacterium | reverse complement strand
TTTCACAGCCGCCGCAATCAAGGCAACCGTTTGTTCTTCCTCATCAGCTTTATCTTCCTCTTTCTCCAGCTGATTAATAAAATGGGTATTGTAATCTCCTGCAATGAATTTAGGGTGCTGCAGAATTCGTTGAAAAAAGGGAAGGATCGTTCGAATACCATAAACCCGGTATTCTGAGAGCGCCCGCTTCATACGCTGAATGGATTCCTCCCGGGTTAATCCCCAGGTAATCAGTTTGGATAGAAGCGGGTCATAGTCCATCGGAACCACCCAGCCTTCATAGGTGCCGTTATCATAGCGGATTCCCAGTCCTCCGGCAGGAGCTCTCAGCCGCACAATTTTTCCCGGTGAAGGCATAAAATTATTAAAAGGATCCTCAGCATAGATGCGGCACTGCAGGGAAGATCCTTTCATAGCAATGTCTTCCTGCTTATACGACATGGGTCTTCCGGCGGCAATCAGTATTTGCTCCTTTACCAAATCAACCCCGGTAACCATTTCTGTAACCGGATGTTCCACCTGAAGCCGGGTATTCATTTCCAAGAAATAAAAATTTTGATCCTTATCCACGACAAATTCAACAGTTCCGGCATTGACGTAATTGACTGCACGGGCGGCCTCCATCGCGACTTTTTCCATTTTCACCCGTGTCTCCGGACACAGAAACGGAGAAGGAGACTCCTCCATGACCTTCTGATACCGTCTTTGGATCGAGCATTCTCTTTCTCCCAGAGATATCGTCCGCCCCTGCACATCCGCTAAAACCTGAACTTCAATATGATGAGGCTCTTCGATATATTTCTCAATATAAACCGCCGGATCCCCGAAACTGGACCCCGCTTCTGATCGCGCCATGCGGAAAGCGGAGATCAAATCCTTCCGGTTCCTCACCAAGCGCAATCCCTTGCCGCCGCCGCCGGCAGCGGCTTTCAGTAAAAGCGGGAAACCGATCTCATCCGCTTTGGCTAACACCTCCTGCTCATTTTCCATGGCCTTCAATGTGCCCGGAATGATAGGAACACCGGCATCCACCATTTTATTGCGGGCAGCGGTTTTATTTCCCATAATCCGCATGGCCTGAACCCCGGGACCGATAAACACCAATTCTTCCTGTTCACAACGGGACACAAATGCGCTGTTTTCCGCCAGAAAGCCGTAACCAGGGTGAACGGCTTCAGCTCCGCTATCCCGGGCGGCCTGGATAATTCGATCGATATTCAGATAACTCTGCGACGGTGCCGCACCGCCGATACGGTAGGCTTCTTTGGCCAAACGAACATGTAATGCAGTGCTGTCCACATCTGAGTACACAACCACTGGAGTTATGTCCATTTCCCGGCATGCCCGAATAATCCGGACAGCTATTTCCCCGCGGTTGGCAATGAGAATTTTTTTAAATAATTTCTTCTTCATATATCGGGTAACAGTTTATTCTTTTTCCTGTCGATTGTCCAGACCGGACTGAATGAACCGAATCCGCAAAACGCAAACCGTAAAACGCAAAACGCTTAAAACCATAAGGAAGAGTTACCAAGAATCAAACAGCGTTTCTTCTTATCCGGCTTTGGTTTATTTTTGAGATTTGATTTTTGATTTTTGATTTACAATAGATAACTTTTCACTTCTTCCTTTTCACTTTTTACTAAATGAAGCAGTTTTAAGATTCCCGCAGCCATGCTCCGGGAATGAGAATTCGATATCAATTTGAGGAAATGTATCCATTACAACGGAATATTCCCATGTTTTTTGGGCGGATTTTGGTCTCGTTTATTTTCCAGCATGCGGAGAGCGGCAACAAGCTTGGGCCGGGTATTTTTGGGTTCAATCACTTCATCAACATAACCTTTTTCTGCAGCGATATATGGATTGGCGAAAAGGTCCCGGAACTCCTTTATTTTCTCCTTCCGCAGTTTATCGGGATCCGCAGCCCCGCCAATTTCCCGGCGGTATACA
>CAYRTV010000488.1:0-1969 GCA_964427225.1 uncultured Eubacteriales bacterium | reverse complement strand
CGTTGATAAAAAATGAATTACAAAAATATCGCAATTTTTTTATGAATAGTTCAGGCTAAATTGTCTTTTGACGTGATGGTGAGAACCTCGCCTTCCAGTCCAATAGAAACGGTATTGGGAAGCAGCTCAAGGTCAAGTTCCAGCTGCCTGATCATCGGCTTGATGATGCCGGAATTGATGATGGAGCGTGCTCCTGAATCAAATACAAAGCCCTCCCGTTCAAAAGAATTAAGCAGTCCCCCGCACTGATTGTTTTTTTCCAGCAAAAGAACCTCGTATCCCTCCCGGGATAAGTAGGCGGCGGCTGTTAATCCGGACATCCCCGCTCCGACAATCACCACGCGCTGGTCTGCCGTCTTCATTTAAGCCCTCCCAACTCGATACTTAATGTCCAGAGTTTATCGGCTGTGTCCATGTCTAACGCATGGGGCGCCGGCTTTTCTATGGTGGTAAGATTGAAAAATTTCCCGCTGACTCCTTCAATTTCTTTGGATACGCCCAGATAATACAGGGCAACCGCTGAAATCATAGGATCCCGTGCGTGGGGATTGATGAATGTATGCTTGTAAAACCTGTAAAGAGAACCGTTATTTCCCCCAAATTTGTTTTAACGTTGCCCGGATGCATGGCATTGATCGTTGTCGAGCTGCCTTCAAAATATTCTTTAAACTTAAACATGGAGAGAATCTGTGCGGTTTTAGCCGAGCCGTACCCGCGTAATCCCGTGTAGTGGTGGTTATTCCAGCGCAGATCATCCAAGTGAATACCGGAAAGGGCAAAGCGATGTCCCTCGGAATTGACGAAAATAATCCGCATGCCCCCTTGAGCCTTGGCTTATTTCCCGGCAAAGGTTTTTGGATTTTTCTTCATTTCTGTTGACAATCGGAAGATTCGCGCCGTGAGACGCATATTCTTTGGCAGTAAAGCGAGGATTTAGGATATGTTTAAACCGCAGTATCATTTCCCATTCCATAAAGATGATATTCCCGTCCATTGTCTTATGATGGATGATAAACTCAAGCTCTTTTGACCGTTCTGTCAACCGCTTGGTCATGGCTGTAAATTCTTTTATACCGCGGATTTCCTGGATGGAATCATGAAAGATTATGTCGTCATGATAATAAGGGAGAATATGCGACCAGCCAGGTTTGCCGTTTGTTTTATAGATGCGTGTCCATAGTTCGGCGAACTGTTCAATGTTTTCGATTCTTTCGTTCATATCGCTCACTTGTTTTCCCAGGCCTTTTTTCACATATTTATCGTATTGAACTATTACTTAGCCTGAATTATTCATAAAAAAATTGCGATGTTTTTGCAATCTTTTTTATCATCGATATCCAGTTAAAATCTTGCTTTTCGCGGAGAACAGAAACATAATAGAGCCTCGCCGGCGGAGGGAAGCCTGCCGATAATCCCCGGGGGCGGGGCTGCATGATAAAGCCAAAACAACGCCTCCGCCGCAGCGGTTGATTAAGCGGCGGCAAAATCGTGCTTTAAAGCACAAGATGGGGGATATTAACCCTGCTATTCTTCCTGCTTTATCCTGGCGCCGGGTTTATCTTCGATATGTACCGTGCTGGCCTGCAGGCCCTTCTGTCCCATTTCATCGGTGAAGCTGACGCCGGTTCCGATTTCCAGGCGGTCAAAGTCATCGTTCAGCACACTATTGCGGTGAAAAAATATTTCCCGGTCATCTATGGTTTTCAGAAAGCCGTATCCTTCTTCAGGGAAAAGTTTAGAAACCACAGCGCCGGCCTGCTGCTGGGGATGCACTTTGGTTTCACCCCGTTGTTTGTCAAGCAGTTTTTTTAAACGGCGCTTGGCGGTATTGAAAACATCTCGAATGGCTACCGGCAGGGCTTCGTGGATTTTTGCTTTCCGGGGTTTTTGCCCGACCCCCAATTTCGGGGTGCCCGGAGGTCCGGATTGATGCTAGAGACCGGATCTGCCGGGGGGGCTAGGCCCAGGC
>CAYRTV010000487.1:0-1979 GCA_964427225.1 uncultured Eubacteriales bacterium | reverse complement strand
CAGGAGGAAATCATATCCGAATTGGACAAGGGCTTGATTTTGGTTCGCACAATCGGACATGGCCTTAATCCGGTCACCGGTGATATATCCCGTGGAGCTTATGGCCTTTGGGTTGAAAACGGGAAGGTTCTCTATCCGGTTTCTGAAATAACGATTGCCGGCAATCTGGGTCGGATGTTGAAACAGCCGGTTATTGTGGGTAATGATTTAAGATTCCGGAGTTCCGTATCCGGGCCGACGTTGCAGGTCGCAGAAATGACCATCGCCGGAATTTAAGCTGTACATAAAAAAATTGCCTGCCATGCAGCAATCTCGGTCTTTGAATAGCGCCGTGCGCCGCGGCATGGAGGTGAGTGAAATGCCGATGGTGTTGATGCGATATTGAAGATTTAGCCGTATGTGTTTTTATGCATAACCTGCCGCAGCGGCCGCTTAGGAACATGCAGCCGGCCGTGTTTATCCCGGTAATACTTGATGGAATCACCCATATCCTCTGCCATCGGTTCTTCCGCTGGATATCCCAAAGCTAAAACTGAATCAATATTGAAGGATGATGGAATATTGAGGATTTCCCTGACCTCCTCCCTGTCTACAGATAAAAGCCAGCAGGATGCAACTCCATCCGACCATGCGGTCATGATCATATTTTCAATGGCGGCGCCGGCATCCCACTCAAATCCTTTCTGTTTGATCCCGTCATTCACCAACGTCACGATATAGGCCCGGGGCTCCCGGCCGGGTTTCGGATCTCCTTCCGGAGCAATATAAGCCGCCCACCTAAGGTTGGGAAAAATCTTTTTTCGCACAGTCTCATTGGAAACAGCCACAAATTCCAAAGGCTGCAAATTCGCTGCCGAAGGCGCCAATCTGGCAGCATTTACCATTTTTTCCAATAATTCTTCCGGTATTGAGCGCGGACTGAACTGCCGTACGGTTCTGCGGGAAATAATTAAATCATACATTCCTTGGTTCTTTCTCTCGTTCATACAGCCTCCTTTTTCATTTTCAATGACCCGGACCGGACCGAATGCCGTGAAACAAAGCATGGCCGAGTCTTATTGCCGAGCACAGCGTTCTGCGGACATGAAACTTCCGCGCTGATTGGACGGACGCTGCCTCCTTTATTTGAATATGCCTCAGGCGGCTCATTCGTGCAAGTGAAATTTTTTTAAGGCGGCAGCAGCAAAATCGCTGCATAGCTTGTGCATACGGTGTGAGTGAAAAAATTTGATACACGTTTTCACTTCACAAAAGATAAAAACTTGACCATCAGCGCACTTCCATGTACATTTCAAATTACGGCAAAATTGGAAATGAATGAATCGGAAATAGAAAAACAACAGCTCAATGATACTGCGGAGATTTTTAATCTGCTCGACAAAACTTTTTCGCAGATGAAAATATTTTCAAAGGATCACCTTAATGTACGCAGCTTCACTTCGCAATTATATGAAAAATTGAAAGCCTTTCTGGAGCGCTATTGGAAAATGGAAGTGACCATCACTGAATTTTCATTTTTATATGGAGATGAGATTTTTTTTACTCAAAAACAAATGAGTAAAAGCCTGCCTTTTTTGTTTTATAAAGACGGAATGAAAAAACTATTTTTTTACAAAGGTATCACTAAGACCGAATTTTTCGACTTTCTGGATTTGCTGATAAGAGAATCCAACCTTCCTCCCGAAGAAAGCGATGTCGTCAGCGCGATGTGGGAGCGGGATTTTAATCATATCAGGTATTTCGCACCGGACGAATTTTTAGAAAGCAAAATCGGGGCCGGCATGGAAATACCGGATTACCAGTTCGACAAGGAGGACCTTTACGCGGGAAAAATTGAATTGAAGCCTGAAGACCTAAATGAACTTAACAAGGAAAAAAAACGGAATTCACTCTCCGGACGTTCTTTGCTCGCTGAGCCCGAAGATATTCAGCTGAATGAAGAAGAAAACCCGCGACTGAAAGCCCTCATTCAAAAAGAT
>CAYRTV010000486.1:0-2005 GCA_964427225.1 uncultured Eubacteriales bacterium | reverse complement strand
CTGCATTATGTCGCAAATATACAACAAAATTGTAGCTAAAGAAACATTAATGTCGCTCTCCGGCGCTTGTTTTGATGCAGCTCCCCGGAAAATTCAAGTTGGCACAATCTTTGCACGTAAAAAGGGCGATGAAGATGAAATCAAAAAATACTTGGAGGTTTTAAGATGGAAAAAAGACATATCCTGATAGGCGCGATAACACTTGCGTTAATAATGGCTTCACCTATGGTTTGGGCACAGGCCTATTCCGATTACGGCACCGGTTATCCCGACGATTATTCTTGTTGGGACCGGATTGATCTTTCTCCTGAGCAGGAAAAAAAGATCGATAAGCTGCAGCAGGAATTCTACGCCGGTATCGATAGCCTGCAGGCTGATCTGGAGGCCCGATACCGCGAATTGGATGAGTTGGAAAGGAATCCCGCCGCCGCACGCGGCAGCTTCGATAAAACCTGGGATCGTATTTATGAAATTCAGGACCGCCTGGACGAAAAGTGGGCGGAGCATAACCAGAAAATCAGAAATGTTTTGACCCCGGAACAGCGTCAAAGACTGGATGACTTCGGTTATGGATACGGACCCGGATTCATCGGCACCACCGGCTACGGCCGCGGCGGCGGCGGTTATTACGGGCGTGGAGGAAATTATTACCGCCGCGGCAGAGGCTTCCTCCGCGGAGGCCGCGGAATGGGTATGCGGCAGGCCGTGCCCCGGGGAAACCGCTTCTATCCGAATGCAAGGGGATATGACCGGGGAACCGGGCATTACAACCGCTATGCCGGGCCTGGCAGAGGCATGGGCCGGAACTGGAGCCCCGGTTACGGACGCGGCTATCAGCGTGATTACGGTTATTACAACTATGGCCGCGGCCCCTGCGGCCGGGGTCTCGGTAAAGGGTATAACTCCCGGAACGGCCGCGGTTACGGCTGGAGAAAATAAGAGCTCGTTTCCTCATATACTTGGCCTGGAGTGAAAAGACTCCAGGCCTTTTTTTTTATACTTGGAAAGTCCGGTGCTTTTATTTATCATTAAAGTATAGAGGGAAAAGTTTGAGGATATTTTAAAAGAAGAATTAAAAGGAGATACACATGAAAAAAGCAGCGGACCACACACAGCTGGATGTGGAAAAACTCGCATGGAGAGTGGACAAGGACACACTTCCGTATGAATCCAGCGATGAGTGCGAACCTTGTGAAGATATAATCGGACAGGACCGGGCCTTAAAATCCCTGAAAACCGGATTGGATATCCGCAGTCTCGGTTACAACGTCTTTATTACCGGATTAACCGGGACCGGCAGAACCACAACTGTAAAAAAACTGCTGGAAAAAATGAAGGACATGCACAACACACCGGAAGATATGGTCTATGTCAATAATTTTGATAAGCCTGATGAACCGGTGCTGATAAAACTCCAAACCGGGCAGGGAAAAGCTTTCAAACAGGCCATGGATAAATTGATCAGGAACCTGAAAACCAATATTCCGGAACTTCTGAAAAGCAAATATTATCAGGAACGCCGGGACAATATTGTTGAAAGCCATAAAAAACAACAGCGGGAAATCCTAAAGAAATTTGAAGAGGAGGTTTCCAAAGAAGGATTTTCCGTTATCCAGGTTCAAATGGGTATGTTCACCAAACCGGATCTCATCCCGGTTATTGACGGCAAGCCCACTCCGTTCAATAAACTGGAAAATATGGTAAGAGAGGGCAATTTTTCCAAGGAAAAACTCGATGAATTAAAAGAAAAGTACAGCCGCCTCACCGCCCGGCTGGAAGAGATTTTTGAAAAACTCAAAGAAATTGAAGAAGAAACCAGAGAAGAACTGCAGAAATGGGATGCAGAATCCATCACACCCATTATAAAGGGATTGGTGAATGACATCCGGAATACATTCGAGAATGAAACAATCCAAAAATTTTTGGATGATGTTGAGCATCATCTGGTTCAAAACATTGACATCTTTAAAAACGATCAGCAAAAAGAAAAGAAAGAAATGATGGT
>CAYRTV010000485.1:0-2006 GCA_964427225.1 uncultured Eubacteriales bacterium | reverse complement strand
GTGGCAGTTCCCAATGTGTTTACGCCCAACGGCGACGGCACCAACGATTTGTTTGTGGTGAAATTCTGGTCGATGCAGAACATTAAAATCTCCATTTTCAACCGTTGGGGAAAGCGGATTCATTTTTGGGAAGGCAACGATATTCAGGGATTTGAAGACACTTACACCAAAACTGTTTGGGACGGCCGGCTGGGTTCTCGTTTTGCCAGCCCCGGGGTTTATTACTACGTTGTTGAAGGAAGAGGTCGCGACGGAGAAAAACGAAAGGCACACGGATTTTTTCACCTTTTCAGGGACAAAGAATGAGCGCTTTCGGATAACCCAGCGGTATTCAATTTCAGCCTGCTGGTTTTCAAATACAACTAATGTACTTAATTATACCGGAAGTGAATAATGAATTCCGGCTCCCGGACCAAGCGGAATGCCCACCAGCAACCAAACCACAATTAATAAAATCCAGAAAATGAGAAATACTATTGTATAGGGCAACATTGCCGCAATGATGGTTCCGATACCTGCTTTGAGATCGTATTTCTGAACAAAAGCAATGATGAGGGCAAAGAAACTCATCATTGGTGAAATTACATTTGTCACGCTGTCGCCCACACGGTAAACCACCTGCGACAATTCGGGTGAGTACCCCATAATCATAAACATAGGGATAAAAATGGGCGCCAGAATGGCCCACTTTGCCGAGGCGCTTCCCATAAGCATATTTATAGATGCAGAAAGCAGAATAAACAAAATCATAAGCGGAATCAGGCCGATATCAGCCGACATAAGCAGGCTGGCCCCTTTCACTGCGAGTATAATTCCCAGATTGCTCCACTTGAAGTAGGCCACAAACTGGGCGGCAAAAAACACCAGTACGAGATAAGTAGAAAGTGTCTTCATCGATTTCGACATGCCGTTCATTACATCGGCATCGTTTTTAAACGCTCCTGTTGAAAAGCCGTAAGCGATACCCATTCCACCGGCGGTAATCAGCAGCATGGCCACAACTCCTTCAATCAGGGGCGAACTTAAAAAACCTCCGTCGGTTCCCCTAAAAAAACCATCTTCAGGAATTAAGCCAATAAGCGTGATGATAAAAATTCCAATAAACGTGAGGGTAGCCATCAGCAATCCCTTCTTTTCTTTTTTTGAAAGCCTTTCTACTTTGGTCTCTTCTTCGGACACCTTGCCGCTGTATTTTCCTAACCTCGGTTCAACAATTCGTTCTGTAACAAAGGTTCCTGCAAAAGCAATAATAACTGTTGAAGCCACCATAAAATAGTAGTTGGCGGTAGGATTTACTACGTATTCAGGATCGAGAATCTGCGCGGCCTCGGTAGATAAACCCGCCAGGAGCGGATCGACCGTTCCCAGCACCAGGTTGGCGCTAAATCCTCCGGAGACGCCGGCAAATGCTGCTGCCATGCCTGCAATAGGATGCCGCCCCACAGCGAGGAAAATAACCCCGGCCATGGGAATCAACAATACATATCCCACATCGGAAGCTACATTTGACAGAACCCCGGTAAAAACCAATACAAAAGTCAACAGGTGTTTCGGCGAATTGAGCACCAACAGCCGGATAATAGCATGAACCAGACCGCTTTGCTCGGCAATTCCAATTCCCAGCATGGCAACAAGCACAATTCCGAGTGGGGCAAAACCGGTGAAATTCTCCACCATTTCAAGCAAAATGCGGTGAATTCCATCGTGCGATAACAAGTTAACCGGGCGAACAATTTCTTTGGTACCGGGGTGAACTACTTCCCACTGCATGAAATGACCCAAGGCAGACAGTAAAAGTGCTGCCAAAGCAAAAAGTGCAAAAAGTGTTGCCGGATGGGGCAATGCATTTCCAAATCGTTCCGTCCAGTTTAATACTTTCCCTAAAAATCCTGAATTTTTTTTACCGGTTGCCATCGTTTATTATTTTTCTTTTTAAATTAGTTTTTGGGAACGCCCTGCGAGGTTGCTCAGTTTGTAAATAATTCGCGCAGCCACGTTGGCATCCC
>CAYRTV010000484.1:0-2016 GCA_964427225.1 uncultured Eubacteriales bacterium | reverse complement strand
CATTATTAAGGGTGTCCAAAAAAGTGTCGTTATCCTCGGACGGTCCGATTGTGACTCTAACCGTACGCTTTAATTCCGGCTGATGAAAATGCCTGACCAGGATCCCACGGGAATACAATTTTTCGTAAAGATTCTTCCCGGTTTCATACTCAAGCTTAAAGAGGATGAAATTCGCCCGGCTCGGTACCGGTTTGACTCCGGGCATTTCAGCCAGCGCCTGAAACATACGTTCCCTCTCCCTGACGATAAGGTCCGCCTTTTCTTCCAGCCGGCCCCTGTTCTCCAAAACCATAGTCCCGGCTATCTGCTGAAATATGCCCACCGAAAAAGGCAGCCGGGCTTTGCGCATCCCGGTGATCAGCTCTTCGTCCCCCAGAGCATAACCCAGTCTCAATCCGGCAAGCCCCATAGCTTTGGACAATGTGCGCAGCAGCACAAGCCGGGGATAATCCGGAAGCAAATCCTGGATGGTTTCCCGGCTGAATTCAAAATAGGCTTCGTCGGCAGCGGCAATTCCACTAAACTCTTGCAGGAGCCGTTCCCATTCCTTCCGGGGAAATACACATCCGGCCGGATTATGCGGCGAAGCCAGAAACATCAGCCGGCAGCTTCCCGCTGCCTGAATGACGGCTTCCGGGTCATATTGATACTCTGCCGTCATAGGAACCTCCCGGACATCCAGATCCATGACTGCGGCGACACGCTGATAAACGGAGAATCCCGGTTTAACCACCAGCACCCGGTCCCCCGGCCTGCAAACAGCATTGATCAGAGATTGAATCAGCTCATTGGAACCGTTGCCGGCAAGAATCCCTGTCTCCGGATGCCCAGTATACTGTGACAGCGCCCGGAGCAACGGCTGAGCCGTTCCATCCGGATACCGGTTCCAGTTGGATTGCAAAAGCTTTTCACCCATTTCTTCCTTCAATTCGCGAGGCAGGTCAAATGGAGATTCATTCTGATTCATTTTAATTCCGGCGCCGGATTGGGTAACGACATAATCTTCTAAATTGGCCACGGAAGTTTTGATGCAGTTCATGCTATCACCTTGGTAAAATCATATTCCAAAATATCGGCAGCACCCAGTTTTTTCAGCTGCGGGATCAACTTCACGATATCCTTCTTGGGCACAGCCGCTTTAACCGCAAATCCCTCTTCCCGGTACAAAGGGGAAACGGTTGGAGCGCGCATGCAGGGCAGCACCCGCACAATTTTGTCCAGTTGGTCTTGGGGTACGTTCATCTCCAGCATCACCCGTTCCCTGGCATTGAGCACAGCGGTGAAAAGCATCTTCAGTTCGTCAATCTTGGTGCGCTTCCACTCATCCTGCTGTGCCCGGCGGTTGCAGACTAAGCGGGTGGACGACTCCATAATGACATCCACAATTTTAAGGTCATGGTCATGCAATGTTTTGCCGGTGGATACATTATCGATTATCATGTCCGCATCCTGGGGGGGATAGGCTTCGGTCGCCCCATGGGTGCGGATTAAAAAATAATCATATTGCTGCTTTTGTAAATAACGGGTGGCGATATTGACGTATTCTGTCGCCACAATAACCTTTTTATTTTTTAACCGGGATACCGGCATCCCATCCGGAACCGCCGCGACAATTTTCACCGGGTCAAATCCCATATCCATGATTTCATCCACTTGGGATCCGTTTTCTTCAATCCAGTCCAACCCGGTGAAACCGGCGTCATGGGCTCCTAATTCAATCAGCTGACCGATATTCTGGGGTTTCATGATTTTTGCTTCAATTTCAGGGTCGCTTAAATGGGGAATATAGTTCCGGCCGTTGGTGGAACAGGCGATGCTTGCTTCCTCCAGCAGATCGACCACATTTTGACAAATGCGGCCTTTTGGTATGACTAATCTCAACATAACATTATCCTCCTGTTTAAAGGTTCATGAATGCCATTCCGATGGGAATTGGCGACTAATATTGATTTGCAGGATAAAGTTTAGTTGGAATGCAGGTGGGATTTAACTTTGCAGTAGGTAAGAAAATACTTC
>CAYRTV010000483.1:0-2030 GCA_964427225.1 uncultured Eubacteriales bacterium | reverse complement strand
CATCTAAGTCGATCTAGGTCTATTCTGCCACTTTTTTTTGCTATTTTCTATTGTGCCAATTAGGCTTTGGTTGTTTTTTGATTTTTGATATTTGATTTACTCTTCATTAATTCTGGCCGGGCTCAAAGAATTTAAAAGGGCGGGGAACAATATGATAAAATATTCGTATATATAGTTTAAGCATTGAGAGGAGAACCGTTTATGAAAAAATCAGGAATAGTCTTATTTTTTTTCTCGTTAGTAACCATGGCGCTTTGCGTTCAATTGGCTTGGAGTATCGACAAACAGGACACCAGGATGATGACACAGCCGGCGGTGAGTTCGCAGTCTGTTGCCTTTGTGTATGGAAATGATCTATGGTCGACTGATTTGGACGGAGACAATATCCGCCGCCTCACCACGCATAAAGGTGAAGAATCTGTGCCGGTATTCTCCAGGGACGGCCGCTGGATTGCGTTCAGCGGGCAGTATGACGGCAATACGGATGTCTATGTCATCCCCGCGGAAGGAGGCATTCCAAAAAGGCTCACTTGGCATCCAAGTGCCGATTATGTCCGGGATTTTACCCCCGGTGGTAAGGCAGTCCTGTTCAACTCATCCCGCTACGCCGCCAACCGCAACCGCAATAAACTGTATACGGTCTCGATCGACGGCGGTATGCCAAGGGCGCTCGACATTCCTTATGCGGATAAAGCGGTCTACTCTCCGGATGGCAGCCGCCTGGCTTATACGCCTTTTATGGAAGCCTTTAATATGTGGAAGAACTACCGGGGCGGGCGCTTCTCCCGGATTTGGATTTTCCGGTTCAATGATCACAGTATAGAAAAAATTCCGCAGCCGGAGGGACGCTGCAATGATACGGATCCTATGTGGATCGGGGATAAAATATATTTCCGGTCAGACCGGGAAGGGGAATTTAATTTATTTGTTTATGAAACCGGGACCGGAGAAGTCCGGCAGTTGACGCAGCATCAGGGTTTTCCCATCCAAAACGCCGCGGCCGGCGGCGGCAGCATTATTTATGAACAGGCCGGATATCTCCATCTTTTTGATCCCGAGGCCGAACAAAGCAGCCGCTTGACTATCGGCGTCGCCGCCGATTTGCTGGAGTTGCGTCCCCGTTATGTTAATGGCGTCCGCTATATCCGCCATGGTGAAATCTCACCGTCAGGCGCTCGGGCGATCTTTGAATTCCGGGGTGAAATAGTGACTTTGCCGGCTGAAAAAGGAGATGTCCGCAATCTGACGCAGACACCGGGAGCCCATGAAAGAGGAGCGGTGTGGTCTCCGGACGGCCGGAAGATCGCCTATTTTTCTGATGAATCCGGAGAATACAAGTTATGCATCCTGGACCGCGAAACCGAAGAGGTGAAAAAATTCGATTTAAAAGGGGCCGGTTTTTATGAGGATTTGGTCTGGTCGCCGGACAGTAAAAAGCTGACATATGCGGATAATTCCTGGAGTTTATACTGGATGAATGTTGATACCGGGAATATGACAAAAATCGGACAGGAATATTTATATGGAATCTATAAAACCATCAAAGGTGTCTGGTCGCCCGATTCTAAATGGATTGTCTACACCTTGAATACCAAAGCGTATTTCCAGAAAGTCTATTTGTATTCATTGGCTGAGGACAAATCTTACCCGGTCACTGATGGATTGAGCGAAGTCAGTGAACCGGTATTCGATCCCAGTGGAAAATATTTGTATTTCTTCTCATCGACGGACGCGGGGCCTGTCAAGCACTGGTTCGCCATGTCCAATGTGGATATGGAAATCACGCGGTCAATTTATCTGGTCGTCCTCAATAAGGGAGAAGAATCTCCTCTGGCAAAAGAGAGTGATGAAGAAAAGATTTCAACCAAAAATGATGAAGGAAAAAAAGAAGGTGAAGGAGAAAAAAACAAGGAAGTCATCATTGATTTTGATAATTTAAATGACCGTATCGTTTCTTTGCCTTTGCCGTCAGGTAATTACTCTAATCTCAATGTGGGAAGTGAAGGGCAAATATACTACCTGGAAGCCCC
>CAYRTV010000482.1:0-2045 GCA_964427225.1 uncultured Eubacteriales bacterium | reverse complement strand
GCGACCACCGAGATCTACACTCTTTCCCTACACGACGCTCTTCCGATCTCCCAAATCACTTCTCCGGGCTGAAACGAACGGCTGGTCAGGGATAAATAGTGGGAATAATCTTTTTCCGTGCCGTTTTGAGACAACAGCAAGCCGGGCACTAAAATAACTGCCGATATGAAAAGCATACATTTTTTCATTTGCGTCCCTTTCTCAATATCCTGCCGGGCAGCCGACCGGTATGCTGCTCATTATCAATGATGACTTCACCGTTGACCACAACCCATGGGATACCTTCCGGATAACAGTGCGGATTTTGATATGTGGCTTTATCCTTGATCTTATCATTGTCAAAAAGAACAATATCGGCATAGCAGCCTTTTTCCAACCGTCCCCGGTCCGTAAATCCAAAACGGGCAGCCGGCACAGCAGTCATTTTATGAATCATTTTAGACAGGGGAAGTATTTTTTCTTCCCGGATATATTTGCCTATTGTCCGCGGAAAAGAACCGTAACTGCGGGGGTGAGGCTTCCCATGGCTGAGCGGTCCATAAGGGGCGCGAACAGAACCGTCGCACCCAATGCCGACCAGAGGATGGGACAACACCTTTTGAAGATTCTCCTCGCTCATCACGAAAAGAATCATACCGACCTGATCTCTTTCTTCGACAAGGAGATCCCGCATAAAATGGAAAACATCCATTTGGGATTCCTGAGCACAGTCCTGTATACTGCGGCCTTCATAGATGCGGTTCTTTTGGGAAGCCACGCTGGAAATCACGACTTTATCCCAGGAGCCAAGTTTTTTCTCCCGTTCTTTTAGATATGAGCGCAATTTATCCTCCAAGGAGGGATCCTTCAGCCGCTTGAGAAAATCGTCTGTGGTTCCCTGATGTGCCCAAAGGGGAAAGTTCAAGCTGCTCAAGCTGGTGGCACCGGCAATATAAGGGTAACGGTCGCAAAAAATATCCACTCCGGACCTTGATACTTGGGTAATAAAATTGAGAGCCCTGTCCAATTTATCCCAATTTCTGGGATAAGCGCATTTTAAATGAGATATTTGGAGGCCTATCCCCGACCGGCGTGCCACTTCGGCGGTTTCAGCCAGCGATTCGAGCAAAGCATCCCCTTCATCCCGCATATGCGTGGAATACAACCCCCCAGCGGAAGCCGCTGCCCGGCAGAGAGAAACGATTTCTTCCCGGCCGGCATAGCTGCCGGGAGCGTATTCAAGTCCGGATGACAACCCAAGCGCTCCGTCCTGAATATATTCTTGTATCACATTCTGCATCCTGTTCAGTTCAGCAGAAGAAGCGGGCTTGTCTTCGAATCCAACCACAGCCCCCCGGACTGTTCCCTGTCCGACAAAAGACGCGTAATTCAAGGCTGTCCCGGAATCAGCCAGACGTTTGAAAAAACCTTTCATGTCTCGCCAGTCCAAATCGAGATCATAGGTGTTTTTTAACGCGTCCCGGGTCTCTTCATAGACGGAATCTCCGACCGGGAAAGGAGAAGAACCACAGTTCCCGCTGACTAAAGTTGTTATGCCCTGACGGATATGACTTTCCGCTTTGGGATTAACCAGCAAACCGACATCGGAATGGTCATGAGCGTCAATAAATCCAGGGCAGGCGTTCAGCCCGCGGGAATCAATGACATTTTTCCCGGCTTCAGCGGGAATGTTTCCAATTTTTTCAATTCTTTCACCGGAAACACCGATATCCGCCTCCCGCGGTTCGTTTCCGGTGCCGTCATAGAGAAAACATCCCTTGATCACTAAATCATATCTTGTCTTGCCTTCAAGTCCTTTAAATATGAGTCCGCTGTGGATTCCGGCGGCGGCGCAGGTTAACGCGGAATTCTTGATGAACTTACGGCGGCTTATAGTTTTTTTCATTGAAACCTCCAAAATAACCCATTAATTTACATTTATTTGCCGTTCAGAGTAAAGAGAAAGATTATTTTGACAGCATATATTGTTCAATGACTGCGTATGTCGCGCCGGTGGCGCCGCTCAGGGAATCCAGGACTCTTTTGCCTGTCTCTCCCCTGGGCTT
>CAYRTV010000481.1:0-2050 GCA_964427225.1 uncultured Eubacteriales bacterium | reverse complement strand
CGGTGACCTGGTGGCTGACTCGGCTGTCAATTTCTATGCCGGCCTCAATCAGGCGGAAGTGGAAGAATACTATATTGGAATCATGGATAAAGATGATTCCACCCCTGTTTCTTACGGCCTTAATTCACGGGTTGTCAAGAAAGAAGGAAAGATAATGGAGGAAGTATACTCCCTCAGCGGCCGTTATGGTCCGGCCATTGAGAAAATTGTCTTCTGGCTGGAGAAAGCAGCCGGAGCCGCTGAAAACGACCAGCAGCGGCAGGTCATTGAAAAACTGATCGATTATTACCAGACCGGAGATCTGGAAAAATTTGATGAGTATAATATTCTCTGGGTCAACGACACTGATTCCAGGGTTGATTTTGTCAACGGCTTTATCGAAGTCTACAGTGATCCGCTGGGCATGAAGGGGACCTGGGAAGCGTTGGTCAATTACAAGAATCTTGAGGCCACAAAGCGGGTATCCGTGATCTCAGAGAATGCCAAATGGTTCGAAGATCATTCGCCTACGGATCCGCGTTTTAAAAGGGAAGAAGCCAAGGGCGTCACAGCGAAAGTGATCACCGCGGCAATGCTTGGAGGAGACTGTTATCCTTCCACACCCATCGGGATTAATCTGCCTAATGCCAATTGGATTCGCCGCACCCACGGCTCCAAATCGGTAACGCTTGAAAATATCACCTATGCCTATAGTCAATCATCCCTCGACTCTCCTTTCGGAAAGGAATTCACTTATAATAACGAGATTCTGGAACGCAGCAAAAAGTACGGCGCCTTAGCCGGCAATGTTCACACGGATCTCCACGAGGTCTTAGGTCATGGTTCCGGCAAGCTTCTCCCCGGAGTAAGCACTGACGCGTTGAAAAATTATCACTCCCCGGTGGAGGAGGCGCGGGCTGATCTCTTCGCCCTGTATTTCATTATGGACCCAAAACTGATTGAACTGGGCGTACTCCCTGATCAGGACGCAGCGAAAGCCGCCTATGATTCGGCTGTCCGCAACGGCCTAATGACACAATTGACCCGGATCGAGCTGGGGAAAACCATTGAGCAGGCCCATATGCGGTCCCGGGCTCTGGTCTCACATTGGATGTACGAAAAAGGACAGCCGGATGATGTCATCTCCCGGGAAACCAAAGACGGGAAAACCTTCTTTGTGATCAATGACTATCAGAAACTGCGTGAACTCTACGGAGAACTGCTGCAGGAAGTCCAGCGTATCACCAGTGAGGGCGACTACGAAGCCGCAAAAGCCCTGGTTGAGACCTATGGTGTGCAGATTGACCAGGACCTTCACAAAGAAGTCCTGGACCGCTACAAAAAACTCAATCTTGCACCTTACGGCGGCTTTATGAATCCCTTTATAACCCCCGTAAGGGAAAATGGTGAGATTGTTGACGTCACCATTGCATATCCGGATGATTATGTGAAGCAGATGCTCCGGTACGGAAAGGAATATTCGGTCGCGATGCAATAGTTTTTTCCGGCAATAGCTTCACGGCTGCATCCACATGTCATCCCAAGGCCGCGGGAGCGGCCGTGGGGATCTTAGACTGCTTCGTCTGATGAATCTTTTCCGCCTCCGCGGCATCGGGCCCTGCTTCCGCTCCCGTTCAGATTTTTAACGCCATTCCTCGTTTGGGTTTTCGGCGATTGCGCAACTCCCCCCGTCCGGGGGTCAGACATGCTCATCGCCCGGCTGCGCCGGGTCCCCTCAAACCCGGCACTCGGAAGGCTAAATCTTTCAATATCGCGTCAGCCGGACCCGATTGCCGCTTCGCCTGCCGGAAAGATGAAAGTGAATCCACATGTCATCCCATGGCCGCGGCAGCGGACGTGGGGACATTAGAGTGCCTCGCCGGATGAATCAGGACTGTCTCATCCAGCCGATGCGGGACCAACAAAGACTGACCCGTCCATTTGATTTGAGATTTGAGAGCTGAGCTATTAAAATAAACTAGCCTGGATTATTCACGGGCCGAGATTGCCGCAGACTTCGGTTTGCGGCGAGGAAGTCGTGGTACTTCACTACGACGAGCTGCAAACCGGA
>CAYRTV010000480.1:0-2058 GCA_964427225.1 uncultured Eubacteriales bacterium | reverse complement strand
GTGCGCTGCGATATCTGCTCAGGATAGGACTGCTCGCAGTTCAGAATCAGGAACTTACCGTACAGGAAATAAAAGGCATAATGGAAGCAAAAGTCGATTATGAACTGGGAAATATTGAGAAGCTGGACCCGGCAAAATTTTGATGGATTTATACGAGACAACCAAGTTTGCACGACAGAGAAAGAAAATCAAGCAAAATGAGGAAAAGACGGCTTTGAAACAAGCCGTCCTTCACATACTCGAGCACCCCTCTTCGGGCAAGAAACTAAAAGGTGAATTCTCTGATCTGCGTTCCTTTGCCTATACGGTTAAAGGACAATCCAAAAGACTTATCTACAAACTGGAAACAGAACGGATTATTTTGTTCTCTTTTGGACCGCGGGAAAGGATTTATAAATAGCAGGCGGAGTTGATATTTCAGGGCAAACATGACATAAATAATATATGTTTTTACAGCTTGTCATTTTATTTACCCTGATTCCCCTGATCGAGCTTTATATACTGATTGAAGTCGGGGGGATGATTGGGGCATTAAACACCATCCTTATTATCGCCGCCACCGGAATTTTAGGCGCTTCCCTGGCAAAAAGCCAGGGATTGCAGGTGATGCGGAAGATCAATCTCTCTGCGGAACAGGGCCGCTTTCCGGCGGGAGAGCTCATCGACGGGCTTTTTATTCTCCTGGGCGGATTTACACTTCTAACTCCGGGATTTATCACCGATCTTCTCGGGCTGAGCATGCTGTTCCTTCCCACCCGGACACTGTATAAGCGGCTGGCCAGACGGATGATTGAGAATAAGATGGAGACAGGACAATGGACAATCGTACACAACCGGACACACTACGATGACCGATGATAAACTGCAGCGGCAATTAGGGCTGTTTCCGACCACCAATATCGTGGTCGCGAACATGATCGGCGCCGGCATTTTCACCACTTCCGGGCTGCTGATGGGCGGGCTGAACAATCCCATCATTATGCTGGTGCTGTGGCTGGCCGGAGGGCTTATCGCCTTCTGCGGGGCTTTGAGCTACGGCATTCTGGGAGCGAAAATTCCTGAAGCCGGCGGCGAATACGTTTTTCTCACCAAGCTTTTCCGCCCCAAATACGGATTTCTAAGCGGCTGGGTATCCTTTTTCGGCGGTTTCTCCGCCCCGATTGCAGCTTCGGCCATCGGGTTTACCGAATACCTGGTGCGGGCGTTTCCCTTTCTTCTGCCCGCCTCCCCCTCCTGGCAGGCTTCGCTTATAAAAAAACTCATCGCCATCGCGGTGATACTTGTTTTCACCTTTATCCATTCCCGCGGACTTAAATTCGGGGCCGGCATGCAGAATGTACTGACCCTGCTCAAAGTCTTTTTGATTCTGGGCCTGGTGGGCGCGGGCTTTGCCTTCGGCCGCGGGGACACTGCAAATTTTTTCCAAGGCAGCGGATTTGAATTCAATTTCCAGGGCTGGAAAACCATCGGTTTGTCGCTGATGTGGATCATGTTCTCCTACAGCGGCTGGAACGCCGCCGCCTATATCGGCTCCGAGATCAAAAAGCCGGAACGGAATCTCCCCCGCTCGCTGCTGCTGGGGACAGGAATTGTGGTCCTGCTTTACCTGCTGCTGAATGTTTTTTATGTGTATGCGGTGCCGCCGGAAAATATGGACGGTGTGATCTCCATCGCCGGCCTGGCTGTGGGGAATTCCTTCGGAGCGGGATTTGAGAGTGTTTTGTCCGCGCTTATCGCCTTTGCGCTTTTTTCTTCTCTGAGTGCGTTTATCATCCTGGGGCCCCGCGTTTACTATGCCATGTCCAAGGATGGTTTATTCTTTCCCTTTGCGTCCAAAATCCATCAGCGCTTCCGGGTCCCCTCCCACTCGATCTGGCTGCAGGGCGGTATCGCAAGTGTGATGGTCGCTCTGGGCACCTTTGATCAGATCCTGACCTATATGGGCTTTTCTTTGGGGATTTTCCCGCTGCTGGCGGTTATCGGCGTATTTAAACTGAAGCGCTCCGGAAATGGACCACAGCGAATGCCGGGTTATCCCTGGGCGCCGGGCTTTTATCT
>CAYRTV010000479.1:0-2081 GCA_964427225.1 uncultured Eubacteriales bacterium | reverse complement strand
TGGAAAATCAAAACCCCGCAAGAACCGGGACCACCTAAAAATTTATGGGGGGAAAAGAAAATTGCGTCGTAATAAGCTTCTTCGTCCGTATTCATATCAATATCGATATAGGGGGCAACGGCGGCAAAGTCAAAAAACACCAGGGCCCCGTGACGGTGACAGATGCGCGCTATTTCCTCAGTGGGGGTTAAAATACCGGTGATATTGGAACCAGCCGAAAAGGAGCCGATCTTCATCCTGCCCCTGAGCGTTTCTCGGCTCAATTCTTTCTCTAGAGCCGCCAAATCAATCCCGCCGCTATCAGTAAAAGGAATTTTTCTGACCTCCGCATACGCTTCCCGCCACATCAATTCATTGGTGTGATGCTCATAAGGCCCGATAAACACCACTGGCTGGTTTTCCTGCTGAATTTTTTCGGCTTCCTTTTCCGTACCATTCCCGCATGCGGAGATCAAGGCAGCCTTAACCCGTTCCCGGGTTACCGGCGGAATATAGACTCCGATAATTTCCTGCAGTTTTTTTAATGCTCCGGTTGTCCCGGAACCGGCCGGAATGATTTTTCCCGAAGGCCCGGCATTCACCAGCTGTTTGATTCTATTCTCCGCAGAATGCATCAATTCTGTCATATACTTCCCAGTGTAATCATCTTCCGTATGCGTATTGGCATATGATTTAAGAATATTGATTAACTTGGCTTCAATAGAAGCCAAGCCTCGGCCGGACGCCGTATAATCCGTATAGAGAAGATGCCTTTTACCAAAGGGGGTGTCAAAAAGAATATTTCCTCCGATGATTTGCTTCCTTATGTTTTCCAAAGAATAATTATGCATTGTTTCCTCAGCTTAACCCATTTTTCAGATTAAATTATGCCACAAACAAATTCATTTGACTAACCCGAGTTCATCACCCAGTAAAGTGACCTGGGTTTCATTCTGAACAATGCAAAAGGACTTAAATGGACAAATACTTTTATATTATTTATAATTCCAACCAAACTTTGTTTGGGAATATGGATAATATCAATCTGCCTTATATTCAGGCCGCCGGCATACAGGATCTGAAAGAGGCTGAACTGCTAATGGCTGCCGGAGTTGAATATTTGGGATTTCCGGTCAATCCGCCGGTGCATAACGAAGCGTTGTCTGAGGCCCAAGCAACTGCGATTATCAGCCGCATCAGGCCGCCCCACCATTCCGTTTTAATAACATATCTGGATTCAGCCGAAGATGTCATCCGGCTGTGTCAAAATACCGGGGTAAACATCGTTCAATTGCACGGAGACATTTCCTGGTCCTCCCTGAGTAAGATCAAGTCGCTCGCTCCAGATTTATCCCTAATAAAAAGCCTGATCGTAAAACCGGATAATCAAAACGATCTGCAGGGAAAGATTGCCCGTTTTTCGGAATGGGTGGATGCTTTTATAACCGACACCTATGATCCCAAGACCGATGCTGCCGGAGCCACCGGTAAAACCCATGACTGGGATATCAGCCGGGAGCTGGTTGTCCGCTCTCCGCGTCCCGTCATTCTGGCTGGAGGGCTGAATCCGGATAATGTGGACGAAGCCATCCGCTGCGTGCGGCCGGAGGGAGTTGACGCTCACACAGGGCTGGAAGACGCTGAAGGAAAGAAAGATCCGGACAAAGCATACCGGTTTGTTAAGGCCGCCCAGGCCGCTTTTGCGGCCATTCATTCTTTGAACGAGGAAACAGAGGCTGTCTCAATCCCAATTGACGGAACATTGGACCTGCATACCTTCTCCCCCCGGGAAGTTAAAGACCTGGTACCGGAATATTTGAGGGAATGCCGGGACCGGAATATTCTCTATGTCCGAATTATTCATGGGAAGGGAACCGGGACTCTGCGGAGAATTGTCCACAGCATATTGGATAGAAATCCGGATGTTATCGATTACAAGGCTGCCGGTTTAGGCGGCGGATGGGGTGCGACCGAGCTGACTTTACGCCCAAAGAAATATCCTTAATTATTCCCGGGCCCGAGGCTGCGGAGGCGGAAACGGTTCATTCCACGAAGCAGTCTAAGATCCCCACGGCCGCTGACGCGCCCTGGGGATGACATGT
>CAYRTV010000478.1:0-2092 GCA_964427225.1 uncultured Eubacteriales bacterium | reverse complement strand
GTAATATGATGTTTTTGATTGTATTCCCGTTGGATTTTCCTTCTTCTGCGGGTTTCCGATACCGCGTATTTAATGGAGTCCGTCAACTGATCTGCATATAAAATCGCCTTTCCGAAGACATTTCTGGCCGCACGTCCAAATGTTTGGATGAGAGCCGTAGAGGAGCGCAGAAAGCCTTCTTTATCCGCATCCAAAATCGCTACCAGGGCGACTTCGGGAAGATCCAGTCCTTCGCGCAGCAAATTGATCCCTATCAGGACATCGAATTTTCCTTTCCGCAGGTCAGTAAGGATATCAATCCGTTCGAGTGTATCAATATCCGAATGAAGATACCGGACCTTAATTCCCAGATCGTGGTAATACCTGGAAAGGTCTTCCGCCATTTTTTTGGTTAAAGTTGTGACCAGTACGCGTTCATTTTTCTTCACCCGTTTTTCTATTTCACCGAGCAGATCATCCACCTGTCCTTTGACCGGGCGCAATTCTATTTCCGGATCAATCAGCCCGGTAGGCCGGATGATTTGTTCGACTGTCTTTCCTCCGGTTTGCTGCATTTCGAATTTTCCGGGGGTTGCTGAGACATTGATTGTCTGCCCGACCCGCTGCTCAAATTCTTCGAAATTCAAGGGACGGTTATCCAGGGCCGAGGGAAGGCGGAATCCATGCTCAATCAACGTTTCTTTGCGGGACCGGTCGCCGAAATACATTCCTCCAATTTGGGGGACGGTTACATGGGATTCATCGATGATGGTGATGAAATCTTTGGGAAAATAATCCAGCAATGTGAAAGGCGGCTCTCCCGGCTGCCGCCGGCTGAGAAACCGGGAATAGTTTTCTATACCCGGACACCATCCGAATTCCCGCAGCATTTCCAGGTCATATAAAGTCCGCTGTTCCAACCGCCCGGCTTCAATGACCCTTCCCCGCTGATTGAAATGACCAAGTCTTTCCCGGAGTTCTTTTTCGATTTCTTCAATCGCCAGATCAAGGATGTTTTGGGGCGTAGAAAAAAAAGTTTTCGGATAGATCAGAACTTTCTGGAAATCCTGGAATGTGCTGCCCAGCAGGGGATCGATAAGAGAAATGCGGCTTATCCGGTTTTGAGCCAACTCAATACGGTATGCCCGGTCTTCATAGGAAGGGATCAGTTCCACCGTATCACCGCGGACCCGGAAAGTGCCCCGCTTAAATTCACTTTCACTCCGTTCGTATTGAATTTCCGTCAGCTGGCGCAGCAGCTTTCTGCGTGAAAGGGCTTGTCCCTTTTCCAGTTCGAAGCTCATGGAATAATAGGTTTCCGGGGCGCCGATACCGTAAATACACGAAACCGAAGCAACAATGATGACGTCCCGTCTCTGCAAAAGGGTATTGGTGGCGTGAAGACGCAGGCGGTCGATTTCTTCATTGATGGTGGCTTCTTTTTCGATATATGTATTTGAAGAGGGGATGAAGGCTTCCGGCTGATAATAGTCATAATAACTGACAAAATATTCCACGGAGTTTTTCGGGAAATATAATTTGAATTCCTGGTAGAGCTGGGCTGCCAAAGTTTTATTATGTGAAATCACAAGAACCGGCCGGCCGGCCTGCTCAATGACATTAGCCATGGTAAAGGTTTTTCCGGAACCAGTCACGCCTTTAAGCACCTGATGTTCGGCGTGGGTCTCCAGCCCTCGAGTCAGTTCTGCTATTGCGGAAATCTGACCGCCTTTCGGCTGGTATTCAGAATGAAGTTTAAATTCTTTCATAAGAATTCATTATAGCAGAACCGAAATCTCAAATCGTAAAACTCAGATCTCAAAACTGAATTCATCTCCCATCCGGATTTCCTTATTTCAGGGCAAGTATGGAGACATGGATGCATATTGGATTAGTGAAGAGTAAGGAATAAAGAGTAAGAAGTGAAGGGTGAAGGGTAAGGAGTGAGGAGAAAATCAGCTGAACGTAAAAAGTTAGAGTATCCCTAGGCTTGAATTATTCATAAATAAATTGCGATGTTTTTGCACATTCTTTTTTATCAGCGATTAACATGATTTGTATTAAAAATTCAAATGGAACGTTTTTCATTTGCACATTTATATTATAATCGCCA
>CAYRTV010000477.1:0-2094 GCA_964427225.1 uncultured Eubacteriales bacterium | reverse complement strand
ACAGCGATTATAACGGAACCCTCATGGAGGAAACCATGAAAAAGAAGTTCGATGAAGGCGGTGTGCTGGCAGGTACTTCAGCAGGACTTGCCATTCTTTCGGGAGTGATATTCCGGGCTGAAAATGGTTCCGCCTACAGCGATGAAACTCTGAAAAATATTTATGACTCCAACATCACCCTGGCCGATGATTTTATCGATGCCATTCCGGGATTCATTTTCGATTCTCATTTTGTGAATCGCGGACGTATGGGCAGACTGATTGCTTTTATGGCCAATTTTGAAAAAGAAACGGATAAGCGAATCATAGGAGTGGGAGTGGATGAGACAACAGCACTCGGCATCACCCCTGAAAAAACAGGCATAGCTTTTGGAACAAGGGCGGTTAGTTTTTATAAGCTTCCGGAAGATGAGAATTTCGGAAACGGACCGGCTCTTTCAGCCCGAAACCTGGAGATACAGCAAATTGTGCATGGAGACAGCATCAATCTTGAGACCCGTGAAATCAAAGGATTGCCTGAATTCATAGCCCCTGAACGATCAGGGGAAAACGCTGCAGAGACCATCCTGATGAGCGGATCCGAAGCGTTCTCTGTAGCCAATATTTCGCTGCTTAAGGACCTTACCGGCAGAATTGATAAAGAAACTGATAATATCCTGATCATCTCGGGAGCTTCCTTCAGCTTTGCCGATAAAATACAGCAATGGCTTGAACAGGCCGGTGTTGCCAGTGTGTCGAAAGGGCATGCAATTTATGATTACCGGAATAATGCCATCCTTCAAAATGATATAGAAGAAGCGGATGTTTTTATTTTCGTTGATAATTCAAGCTATAATTTCAATGTTTTTCTAAACTCCGAAGGTAACGGACCCCTACTCAGAGAAAAACTAAAGGAAGCGGAAAAAATAAAGGTTTTTATAGGCGAAAATTCCAAACTCGCAGGACCTGTCCTGGTGAATAACTACCTTTCAGGCCGCTCCAATCTGTCACTTGCCGACGGACTGGGTCTTTTGAAAACCACCTGTATCATTCCCAGGACATTCGATCCCCCCGGAGGATCAACCGATAGCTGGTATTCAACACACATAGCCATCCCTTTTGCCATGATAAACGCGAAACTGAATTACGGCATCTGGCTCAATGATGATAATTACCTGGTATATGAAACCAGCGGCAACCAGAGTAGTTTCACCGCCCATGGAAGCTCACCGGTAATGGTGATGGAAATGAATGAAGGCAGGGCAGGTTTTACGGAAATGACCTATAATGGCCAGTCTTCTGAAACTCCCGAACAGATAGCCGGTTTCAACAATATGCGACTGTCATTTCTGGTTGATGGGGAAAGCATAGTTGTGGGAAATTCAGTTTCAGTAAAACCCTCCATCCACAAAGAAAAAGCTGAAATACTTTTATTTCCGAATCCTGCAAAAGATTATCTGAACATTAAAACCGCAATGAATATTCAACATCTGAAGATCATAGACACGCAGGGAAAAGTCCTTCAACATTTCAAGCCCGCCGATAATCTCCGGGTCATTTCCACAGCTTCCCTCCAACCAGGCGTTTTTCTCCTGGAAATTGACGATGGGAGAAACCGGTATTTCAGGCAGTTCTTGAAGGAAAAATGATGATTTGACGAAAATTTTTATGCAGATTTGCAATGCTATTTTAAATCTGCATAAAATGATACCAAGACATATTACCAACATACTCAAAGAACGCCTCACAAAATTTCCGGTTCTAACCCTAACCGGGCCCGCCAAAACGCCTCCCGATAGCCATCGGGAAGGGTTCGTTTTGGCTTGATTTGGCGCCTGCCCTGAGCCAGTCGTTGGGTTACTTTTTCATCAAGAACCTTTAGCTCATGAATACCTATAAAATCAATATTTGGATGAATAAAAAAGTAAAAGAGAATTTTTTAAGTTTGTGAATATCTTTTTGTTACAAAAAGATGTCATCAGTAATTGATTGATTTTCTGGGAAATCTGCATGTTTAGAAATCGATACTGACACCCGGTTACAGAATTCACGAATAAATAGTTTGTATTCTCAATAAAAACTATTTTGTATTCTCAATAAAAACTATTAGTACCC
>CAYRTV010000476.1:0-2094 GCA_964427225.1 uncultured Eubacteriales bacterium | reverse complement strand
CGGCGATAATGCTCAGCCATCCCTGATCGGTAAAATATTAACCGAATCGGGAAAATACGGTTCCGTGACCATTCGGCGTATATACGGGGATTGGACCACTTCCGATATGAAGGGATGGAAAGACACGCTGAACCTGACCGCCATCCAGCCGGTCCAGCAATTCCGTTATACAGTCGGTAAAAATGCCACTGACAGCGCACTTATCATCGATGCCATGGATATTCTGAATGCCGAATTAGTGGACGGCTTCTGCATTGCTTCCAGTGACAGCGATTATACCCGTCTTGCCACCCGTATCCGGGAAGAGGGTTTCTTTGTTTTGGGCATCGGCAAGCAATTGACTCCTAAGGCTTTTGTCAACGCCTGCAATGTGTTCATTTATACTGAGAATCTGGTTCCAAAGGAACAGATCAGCCGGGGACGGAAATCCGGACGGCGCCCGGCATCAAAAAGTGAGAAGCCTAAAAAATTAGATCCTCTTCCTATGATACGGGGAGCCTTTGATATGGCAATCCAAGAGGACGGATGGGCCAACCTGGCCACCATGGGATTTTATCTGCATCAGCTGGATCCGGGATTCGATCCCCGGACATACGGATTCAAGCAATTGTCCCAATTGATAAAATCATATTCAGATATCTTTGAACTGAGATCCAGAGATATCGACGGAAGCACCAACATTTATGTTCGTTTGAAAGAATAAACCGGCTCAGGAGTTCCCGCCATGAAAACACTCGCCCAATTATTGATTCATGCGTTTGAATCATATCCGAAAGACTGCTTTTTTCAATTTAAACACTTAGGAAAGTATACCCCGATTTCTTCACGGGACGCATTTACACGGATTAAAGAAATCGGGCTGGGACTGCACCGCATTGGAGTCCGGTCCGGAGACAAAGTGATCATCCTTTCTGAAAACCGACCGGAATGGGTTATGACTGATTTTGCGGTCTTATGCCGAAAGGCGGTCACCATTCCCATCTATCCTTCATTGTCGCCGCCTCAGATTGAACATATTATCAATGATTCCGGAGCCACAGTGGTTTTTGCCTCCGATAAGGAGTTGTTGGATAAACTCCGCATGGTCAAAGACAAAATCAGCCGGGTGGAACATTTGATCTCATTTGAAGAGACGGATTACCCGGACGTTATAAGCTTATCTTCCCTGATGGATAAGGGGCGGCAGCTTGATGCTGAGCAGCCCGGATTGTTCAAGAAAACGTCCGCTCAGGTTGAGCCGGATGATTTGGCTTCGATTATTTATACTTCGGGAACGACTGGAATACCAAAGGGCGTGATGCTGACCCATGCCAATTTTGTCAGCAATATCAAAGCCCTGCGGTCCATCATTCCTTTTACTGAGACGGATGATATTCTTTCTTTTTTGCCTCTTTCTCATGTATTGGAACGCATGTGCATGTTTGCCTTTATTTCTCAGGGCTGCTCCATTCATTTTGCCGAAAGTATTGAAACTGTGGCTGAGAATCTAATGGAAATCAAACCGACGATCATGGTCAGTGTTCCCCGGCTTTTTGAAAAGATCTATGCCCGGGTCATCGATATGGTGCTGAGCGGATCATCTTTAAAGCGGAAAATATTTTTCCGGGCGGTGAAGACCGGCAAAAAAGTCAGCCGCCTGAAACAGGCGGGAAAAGCCCTGCCCGGATGGCTGAATTGGCAGTACCGGATAGCCGGGAAACTTGTGTTTAAAAAAATTATTCAGCGGACAGGAGGGCGAATCCATTATTTCGTCAGCGGAGGCGCGCCGCTTTCCCAAGATATCGCTGAATTTTTCCATGCCTTGGGACTCCTCATTCTTGAAGGCTATGGATTGACGGAAACGTCACCCGTCGTCACTTGCAACCGCCTGACTGATTTCAAATTCGGTTCGGTCGGAAAACCGATTCCGGGTGTCAGGATTAAATTTGCCGAGGATGGAGAAATTCTGGTCAAAGGCCCGAATGTAATGCGGGGATACTATAAAATGCAAGCGGAAACCGAGGACGTATTTGCGGACGGCTGGTTAAAAACCGGAGATATCGGTTATCAAGATGACGAGGACTATGTGTTTATAACCGATAGAAAAAAAGATTT
>CAYRTV010000475.1:0-2108 GCA_964427225.1 uncultured Eubacteriales bacterium | reverse complement strand
CTTCCTCGCCGCAAACCGAAATTTGCGGCAATCTCGGCCCGTGAATAATCCAGGTAAACAAATCCCGTTCTTTAAAACTCCTCAATAAATTAATTCCATTAGAGGTTGAATGGCAAGCCATCACGGATGTTTTCGCAGCTGATGACCCGGAATTACTCCGCCTGCTTCACCGGGCGGGATGCCGGGAAATCTTTTTGGGCCTTGAAAGTTTAAATCCGGATCATATCCGCAATATGGACCCAAATGGATGGAAGTCTAAGAGAGTGAAGCATTACCAGGCCTGTATTCACACAATAAAACAAGAGGGCATCCGGGTTTTGGGCGCCTTCATCCTCGGTTTTGATGACCAAACTCCGGAAGATTTCCAGGCTGTCAAACAGTTTGTTCTGGATAATAATATCGTGCCTCAATATTCCCTATTG
Source organism: uncultured Eubacteriales bacterium (assembly GCA_964427225.1). Lineage (GTDB taxonomy): Bacteria > Acidobacteriota > Aminicenantia > Aminicenantales > Aminicenantaceae > CAYRTV01. Next base: position 1,686 of record CAYRTV010000475.1, on the reverse strand, counting down.
ACTCCGGTCCCCGGATCAAAACTTTATACCAAATACAAAGAAGCGGGGCGGATCCGGAAAGACAAAACCTGGAAATATTATAATTTCTTGGACTGCGTCTTTAAACATCCCGGCATGACGGCCGAGGAAATGGAAACGGCGGTAGCGGACCTATATAAATCCACTTTTACCAACGAGCATATGTCCCGGATTACAAGCGAGATGATCCAGGCGGAAAAACGAAAACGCGTGCAGAAATTAACCTGAATGAATCGATTCCCCTGTGTAATACGGAACGGCTGAAATACCGTAGGGCATGACCCAAACCGCGGCATCAGGCCCTTTCATTTCCAATGCATGATTCAGGGCAGACTGAGCTAAGCGGAACTGGGGAAAGAAAAGCTTGCTGCGAATTTGAGGCGACAAATCCGAAACAAAATAAATGGGCGTGCGCAGATGAATGGCGGCCATGCGGGAGGCGATATGGCGGCCCTGTACAAAGTGAGACTCCAATTCGGCCGCCAGGTCTTCCGGACGAGGATTGTTCTCAAAAACACCGGCAAAAACCGGGACCCCGAGTCCTTCCTCACATTTTCCCGCAACAATCATAATGCCGTCTTTTTTAAGCGCGGGCAAAGCATGTTCCATGGCTTTATGGGTCTGGTAAAGATCAATGTCTTTGGGGTAACCCCCCGGTGAAACAATCACGATATCCGCCTGCCGGTCAATTCTCAGGCGAGCCGTCCGGTCTAAAAAACGGGCCCCTTCCCGGTGAGCGGCCAGGGCATCCCCGGCTACAACCCGCAGGAGCCCTTGCTCTCCGTTCAAGACGGCATTGACAATAAAGTCCACTCCAGCCATGGCGGCGATTTCTTCCAGCTCTCCGCGCAGGGGATTTCCTTCCAGGTTCCCGGGCCGGCAGCCGGAGCTGGTGAAGCGGCTGTGATTGGCAGACGTCGTTTTGGGACTGCATAACCCCGGGGCAACCGCTTTCACTCCACCACTGTAACCGGCAAAATAATGGAACTCAATATTTCCCGTTGCTATAATAGTATCCGCCTCCATGGCTTCCCGAAATATCTCCGCCCGGGTACCAAGAGAAGTGGTGCCGGCATAAACGCAATCCATGGGATTGTGTTCAATACACCGGTAATTCCGATATATTTCTTCGCCGACCAAAAAAATTTTTTCCGCCTGCGTCTGCGGCCGGTGGATCCCCAGGGCGAATACTATGGTGATATCGCCGGATGATATCCCTGCTGAATGCAGCTCTTCCAGAATCGGGGGAAGCAGGATGCGGCTCGGTGAGGGACGGGAAATATCACTAACAACAATTATTAATTTTTTTCTTTCCTTGACGCGGTCTCTCAAGAGCGGGCCGGATACCGGCTCAGCCAGGGCCCGCCGGACCTCCGCTTCCGGGTCAGGAACCGGAGGGATGTTTTCCGGTTTAAGCACGCCCAAAAAATTCTTTTCGGGAAGTTCCAGCCACAAAGCACCCTGCCCGTAGGGAATTTCAATTTTCATTCTGGATCCTTATCCCATTTACCGCTTCGTTCGAAATATCTTCCTTCCGCATAAAGTAAATTTTTTTTACACCCGGCGAAAAATTTATTAAGTCTTAACATATTTTCGTTATATAATACATGTTTAATGAAAAACGTTCCATTTGAACTTTCAATAAAAATCATGTTAATCGCTGATAAA
>CAYRTV010000474.1:0-2114 GCA_964427225.1 uncultured Eubacteriales bacterium | reverse complement strand
GATGTGGTTGATTACCCCATACCCGGAAATGATGATGCCCTCCGGGCCATTGAACTATTTACCTCTAAGATCGCGGATGTGGTTATTGAAGCCAAGAAGAACCGGTTGGAAAAAGAGTTAATGGAATCAGAAAAAGAAAAAGAAGAGGAAGAGGCAGAAGAAGCTGAAGGGGAAGAAACAGAAAGGAAACAGGAGAAAGAAGAAACCAAAGCTGAAGCCGAGGCGAAAAAAGAAACTGAGGATAAAAAAGAAGCTTTGAAGAAAGAAAAGCCGTCGGCTGAAGAAGAAAAAACCGAAAAGAAAGCTACAGAAGAAGCCGCTGAAAATACGAAAAAAAAGGAAGATCGTGTAGAAAAAGCCAAAAAGGATGAAAAAGAGGAAACCAAGGAAAGCAAAGCCGGGAAATCCAAAACCTCCGCCAAGACCGCCTCATCCTCCGCTTCCAAAAAATCTGAATAAGGAAGGATAGATACAATGGAAATCACAGCAAAGTTAGTCAATGAGTTGCGTCAGCGCACAGGAATCGGAATGATGGATTGCAAGAAAGCTTTGGAAGAAACCAATGGAGACATTGAAGAAGCAATAAAAGTTTTGCGCAAAAAAGGATTTGAACGGGCTAAGCAAAAAATGGACCGGGAAACCAGTGAAGGTGTGGTCGGTTCTTACATCCATAATAATTTGAAATTGGGTGTGCTGGTTGAAATTAACTGTGAATCCGATTTCGTTGCCAGAAATGAAGAATTTCTTGAATTGGTCAAAAATATCGCCATGCATATTGCTGCGGCTAATCCTCAATATGTCTCTTCTGATGAAATTCCTAAACATGTGATTGAAGAGGAAAAAGACATCATCCGAGGGCAATTCAAAGATTCCGACAAACCGGCGGAGATCATCGATAAGATCGTCGACGGCAAGCTGAATAAATTTTATTCTGAAGTTTGTCTGGAGGACCAGCCTTATATAAAAGATGACAAGCTTACCGTCGGAAAGCTGATAGCCTCGTATATTTCCAAATTTGGAGAAAACATTAAAGTCAACCGGTTCGCCCGGTATTCCATAGGATAATTATCACTGCCCATGACAGAAGAGAACCCGGTTTATAAACGTATCCTGCTGAAATTATCCGGTGAATCTCTTCTCGGGAATCAGCCTTATGGGATTGATCTGAACACAACCAGGGCCGTCGCCAAAGAAATAAAGGAAGTTCAGGAACTGGGTGTGCAGGTCGGTATTATGATCGGCGGGGGGAATATATTTCGCGGCATCATAGGAACCGAAGCCGGAATGGACCGGACCTCGGCCGATTACATGGGGCTGTTGGCCACGGTCATAAATGGGATAGCTCTGGAAAATGCTTTAGAAAAGGAAGGTATCATCACCCGTCTGGTCACCGCGATTGAAATTCGCGCCTTGGCGGAGCCTTTTCTTAAGAAAAGAGTTATCCGTCATTTGGAAAAAGGACGCTTGGTTATATTCAGTGCCGGCATAGGCAGCCCTTATTTCACAACTGATACCGCCGCAGCTCTGAGAGCATTGGAAATCAATGCGGATGTCATTCTTAAGGCCACCAAGGTGGATGGAGTCTATACCTCCGATCCCATGCAGGATAAAACAGCACAAAGATATAAGAATATAAAGTACCTGGAGGTTCTCAATCAGAATCTAAAAGTGATGGATTCCACGGCGATTTCTCTTTGTAAGGAAAATAATTTACCCATAGTGGTATTCAACCTCAAGAAAAAAAGAAATATCAAAAAGGCTGTTATGGGCCGGGATGTAGGGACTCTTATCGATTGAAAATTTTTTGCATATAATATGTTTATTACCGCTGACAAAAAGAAAAAATTAATTTGCCTCCACAGGGAGGATATCAGGGGAGAGAGCCATGGTTAAGCAGGAATTAAATGAATTGACGAAACAGATGAAAAATTCCATCGATCATTTCCGCAAATCGCTGAGTAAGTTAAGATCCGGGAGAGCCAACATTAATATGTTCGAGGATATCCGGGTGGATTATTATGGATCCAAAACTCCAATCAATCAGGTGGCGACGCTGGGGATTCCTGATCCGACTTTGATTACTATCAAACCCTATGATACTAATGTTCTCAATG
>CAYRTV010000473.1:0-2123 GCA_964427225.1 uncultured Eubacteriales bacterium | reverse complement strand
AAATAACCCTCCTTCATTATCCCCTTTTTGCTTATTTTCCCCATACCCAACAGCCAGCACCCTTTCCTTCACCTTCTAATCCTTTCGAAACCCGATACACTCACAAATTCAAGATTTTCTTTTTCTTCGATTTGATCGAACAGAAGATTCAGCCCCAGGGTATCGCTGGCGATATGACCTGCGATCACCACGTTTAGATGAGCTTTTTTGGCATTCTCAAGATGTTTTTCTCCGATGTGCATCCCGACCAGGGTGCTGACGCCGCTGGCGGCAAACGTATCATAGATGTCTTCCGATCCGCCGGTTCCCCCGGTCATATCGACGAATATTTTACCGCAGGAATTGTTTTCAGAACCGCTGACCACTTTGGGCGGCGTTTGGATTGTACGGGCTTTTTTGTATTCCGGTATCCCTTTCAAAATCTGGATGATATCTTTGACTTTTTGCGGCTTTTCTTTATCAAAAATTTCTTTCAGGTGACGGGTAACGCAATTATCTGCAGGAGTATGCAGACACATCATCGGAAACCCCAGAACCCTGGCGGCATCTACAGTCCGGTTATGATTGGCGGGCAAAAGCCTGCGTTCGACTTCGCTAATGCGTTTCTCTAGGAGCTGTTCAGCTACACTTACCGTGACTCCGTAACGGGTCAAGAGATCGGATTGCAGTTTCATCACATCATACAGCTGAGCCAGGGCATAGCCTTCCGGATGATGAGATACGATCAAATCAATTTTCGCATCGGATTTCTGATTTAAATAATCGGCCAGCAGAACTTCGCCGGTTTCCATATCGATGCCGATGATGATTTTTTTTATATCCGTATCCGGATCTCCCACCAGGATACGGGAGTCGGAATAAGGGTTAAACAGGCGGTCCTTATCATAAAATGTCTTGTCCTCTTTTTTTAGGTTTTCATACGATTCCTTTTCTTCTTTGAGAATTCGGTTGATTTCTTTTTTTCCTCTTAAATCATTTTCAATACCGATGGATATCGCTGATCTGTACAGATCGTTCAATTTCATTATTATGTCTCCTTTAACGGCGCAGACCCCGCAATAAAACTTCGCTGCAGGGCATTCGCAGTGGAATCCACAGTTTCATGCCCTGAGCCTTGCATCTGCGGCAATCCCGGCTTGTGAATAATTCAGGATACTCAATCCCTGTTATGAGAGAAACAAAATATGCCGGCGGTGTCAAGGGAATAAAAAAAGGGGCGGCTTAACCAGGGGAAAACCAGCCGCCCCTATAGAACTCTGTTAAAACGTCTTAATGACTCCGGGCTGTAAAATGTCCGGTATTTAAGTTACAGTTTTTTGTGACAAAACCACCAATCAAAGCAGTTGTCCTGCTTCATACGCTGATTTGCGGTTTTTTCATCGGTGGGCGGCGGAATGATAACATTGTCGTTGATTAATTCGTTGTTTGGCCAGTTTGCGGGGATCGCCACACCGTTTTTTTCTGAAACCTGAAATCCTTTGATCATACGAACGATTTCATCCATATTGCGTCCCAATTCCTGGGGGTAGTACAGCATAGCCCTGATAATTCCTTTGGGATCAACGATAAAAACCGCGCGAACCGTATTGGTTCCCTTGGCTTCATGGATTAGACCCAGCGTTTTGGATGCGTTTCCGTGGTCGGCAATGATGGGAAATTTGATTTCTTCATTGAGATTTTCTTTAATCCATTGCACCCATTTGATGTGAGAAAACACTTGATCAATGCTGAGCCCGATCAACTCAGTGTTCATGCTTTGGAATTCGTCAAAACGTTTCTGAAATGCCACAAATTCGGTTGTACACACCGGAGTGAAATCAGCCGGATGTGAAAACAAGATGAACCATTTTCCGGAATAAGCCTGCGGCAGTTCCATCTTGCCGTGAGTGGTCATAACTTTCATTTCAGGAAATTTTTCTCCGATTAGGGGAATACGATGTTCCATGAGGATACCTCCTTTAATAATATTAATTTACCACAATATTAAGAAGGATAATATAAATTTATCCGGCTGTCAACAAATATTATTAAACAAAAATTATTATCAACTAATGTGTCATACGGAAGCCGCTTTATCATTAGTTAAAGCAACACAAGGGACATATGTCGGAAATTAAAATGCC
>CAYRTV010000472.1:0-2123 GCA_964427225.1 uncultured Eubacteriales bacterium | reverse complement strand
TCTCGGTCAACAACAAAGGGGATTTGGGTCATGGGAAAATTTATTCCATTATAGCTTGTTCGGTCAAAAAGTCAACCGTCCTGCGGAGAAGCAAATTCTCCTTGAGGTTTTCTTTGCGGCCTTCCTGGTTCATATATTCCACCACTTTAGGAAGCGGTACATTATTCTTTTCAGCCATAGCCTTAAATTCTTTCTGAAGATCCTCCTCGGTCACTTCAATGTTTTCTTTCTCAGCAATTTTCTTTAAAATTAAATGATTTTTGATGGTTTTCTCTGCCTGCTCACGGGCTTCCTTTTTCATATTCGCCACCTCTGATTCCTGCATTGACTGCTGCCGCTGCTGCATTTGAGAGGCGACCTGGCGAAGATTAGCAGCCATTTCCTGGTTGATGATGGATTCCGGAAGTTCAATTTCGGTTTTTTCCGTAATCTTTCCCAATACCTCTTCGAGAGCCTTCCTTTCGGAAATATTTTTTTTCGCTGATTCCAATTCCTTTTTAATTTCGTCTTTTAAAGCTTGAATATTCTCAAATTGACCTACTTGTTTAGCAAAGTCATCATCAAGCTCGGGCAGTTTTTTTGTTTTGATGGATTGAACCTTCAAATTATATTCTATTGTTTTACCGGCCACTCTTTTATTGGGGACATCTTGCGTGTGCGTAATATCAAAGTTCACATCCTCTCCAGCCTTCAAGCCGAGGAGACTTTTATTTAAAACCGGATCATTATCCTCATGCCCGGCCATAATCACGGTTTTTTGGGTGGGCAAAAGCTTTTTTGATTCCTTATCTTTGCCTTTGAGCTCAGCCATAACATAATCCCCATTTTCAACGCCGCGTCCTTCTTCCGGTTCATACTGGGCAGACTTCTCCCTCAACTCCTCCAGCGAATGGTCAACGTCTTCATCCGTCACCTTGGATTTATCCTTTTCCACCTTGATCTTTTTATACTGGGGAAGCTCAAATTCCGGCCACAGCTCGAATTCCACTTTTAATCTTAGCGGTTTTCCTTCCTGATAATCAACATCAGTGATAACCGGGGATGCGGCCGGCTGAATATCTTCTTCCTTGAGGACGTCATTTATTTCATTCGGAGCCAAATTTTGAATGACCGACTGCTGTATGTCCGAATCATATTTCTGCCTGACGAGATGCAGAGGTGCATTTCCCTGGCGGAAACCTTTGATTTCCGCTTGCAGAGCGAAATTTTTCAGGACCCGCTCATATTCTGCTTTGGCTTGAGCCGCGGGTATTTCAATTTCCAATTCCCGCTTGATATCATTGACTTTATTTATTTTATGGGTTGTTCCTTTGATTATATGTACCATGATGCAACCTTTTTCTGGGATTATGGGCAGAGCGGGACTCGAACCCGCAATCCTTCGTCAGGAACTAGGTCCTAAGCCTAGCGCGTATGCCAGTTTCGCCACCTGCCCTTATGCACGGATTTCCGCTATAAGGATTTGCCTTCTCGAAATAATTTGGAAAAGATCGAATTGAATGTATGACGAGAAGAATATTTTGTACCATAGCCTGATGTTTTTGTCAATTCAGGCAGTTTGCTGAATGGGAAAGGAATCGGCCGCGGAACTCAATTGGAAAGCCGGCTTTTGTCCCCATCAACAAAAGTTTTTCGTGAATTGAGTCCGCGGCTTCGTTATGAATCAGCGAAAATACTTCAGCAGTTTCTGGGCCATACTGGGGTCAAGTTCTTTCAATTTCAAATAAGTCTGCCTGGCGCTGGCATTGTCTCCCATGTTTAAATAAACAATGCCTAAATTATAGTAAGCCAGGGGATAGTCCGGACGCAGTTCAGTTACCTTGCGCAGCGGCTGGACCGCAGAAGACCACTTTTTTTGCTGCATATAATTTACGGCGATATTAAACCAAACATTGTCATCGTCAGGCGTCAGTTTAGCCAGTTCTTGGAAAGTCGAAATGGCATTGCTGTATTGACCCAGCTGCGAATAAGAATAACCCAAGTTCATATAGGCATATTCAAAGGAAGGCCGGAGTTCAATAGCGCGCTTGAAAATGTCCACTGATTCTTTAAAACGTTCTTCTTTGACATGCATATAACCCAAATTATAAACAGCATCGGCATTATCCGGGTCCAGATCCACC
>CAYRTV010000471.1:0-2128 GCA_964427225.1 uncultured Eubacteriales bacterium | reverse complement strand
GAAGATTATATTATGCCGGGATTGACGCAATCCTTCCTGCGAGGATTTCACCTGATAATTGGCCTGTTTAAAACCGGAAATCAGGCGTCCTCCCGTGAATACCGGAATGTTCAGAGAAAAGGTGAATTGATAATCCCGGGTAAAGTCAACTTCCACCCTTTGCGGCGGCTCCCCTGGTATCAAAGATGGAAATTCCAGCTCCATGACTTTTTCAGCTAAATTTGTGGTCCCCTGTGCGTTGAGCGACGGAAAAAAGGCCGCCGCGGCCTGCTTGACCTGGGATTGAGCGGAATCCACTTTTTTTCCGGCGGCTAAATGGAATGGATTTTGCTCCAAAGCCATTTGCAGGCTCTCCTCAAGGGTCAATATCATTTCTTCCTGAGCCTGAAGCGGGATTCCACTGCACATGAAACTGAAAAACGCAAAAATGAACATCATTTTCTTCATGTTTTACTCCTTTCTTCTTATCCCATTAAGAAAATAATCGTGCAGGATCTCAGCGCTTTCTTCAATGGAATAATTTCTTTCCGGCATGGGACCTTTAAAATGAAACCCCCTTACCAAGGCACCGAATATGCTGGCTGCTTCTTCGGCATCCATTTGCCGAAACTCTCCCGATGAAATCCCTTCCTGCATGATGGCACAGTTTGATTGAAACATGTCTTCGACCATCTGACGAAAGTTTTCAGGCAGATGTTCTTTGGCCTCGTACGGCATCATGTGCGATTGCATATCCAACCCCAGTATTTTCTTCATCACATCCTGTTCAAGAAAAAATATCCGGGCGATATTCTGCTTACGCTGATAGTAACCAAGAATAAATAAAATCATCTGTTTGATCTTTTTCTCGGCTGTATCCGGAGCTTGCCTTATCTTCTCAATCTCATCCCCGGCTTCCCGGAAAGAATTCAGGACAATATCCGAAAAAATATCCAGCTTGCTTTCGAAATAACGGTAGATTGTCGCTTTCGAAAACTGAGCCTCTTCCGCTATATCATCTACAGTGGTCTGAGCAAAACCTTTCCCTGCGAAAATTCGCTCCGCGGCATCCAGAATAAACCGCCGGTTCTCCTGAATGCGCCGCTCTTTTCTTTGATTTCTCAAATCTTTCTTCATGTTAAACTCACCAGTTCTTAACCTAAACTTAACAGTTTTGTTACAAAACTTTCCGGTATAGGATAGCAAAAGCATCTCGCCGGTGTCAATAACTCATCCGGATGATCTTATAGAAGCAGAATCTCAGGAGACCAGGAGAACAGCTTAGAAAGGAAACGGAAAGTCTTCCGCAATCCATTCACCATTCACCGCTTTCTCGATTCACGATACACAACTCACCTTTTTTCAGCGTTTTGCGTTTTGCGAATCACGCTCGGGGGTGGAACTTATTATAGACCTCCCGCAGCCGGCTGCGGGACACATGGGTGTATATCTGAGTGGTCGTAATCTGACTGTGACCCAGCATCATCTGAACCGACCGCAGATCAGCACCGCGCTCCAAAAGATGAGTGGCAAAGGAATGACGCAATACATGCGGACTGATACCGGGATCAAGCCCGGCTTGTTCCGCATATTTTTTCAGAAGCTTCCAGAAACCCTGCCGGGTGAAATGGTTTCCCCGCGAAGTAAGGAAAAGGAAATCGGTTTCCTGTTTCAGCCATTGCGGTCGGGACAATTCCAGATAGGATTTGACTGCAGAGGAAGCGGATTTACCCAAAGGAACCACTCTTTCCTTGCTCCCTTTCCCGCGGCAGATGAGAAATCCATCCTGAAAATTAATATCATTTACCTTAAGCTTCACCAATTCCGAGACCCTCAGCCCGGTAGCATACAGCAATTCCAGCATAGCCTTATCCCGCCGGCCTTTATGATCGCCGGAGTCAGGCTGCTGCAGCAGCTTATCCACTTCTTCAAACCCCAAAAATTTAGGCAAATTGAGCCATAATTTGGGCGCACTGAGGTTGTCTGCGGGATTTTTCTTGAGAATTCCTTCCAAAATCAAAAAACGGTAGAATGCCCGGACAGCAGAAACAAAACGCGCAACCGAACGGGCGGAGAGACCGGCTTTGCGCTGGTCATGGATAAATTTGACCAGATGAGACTCCTCCACTTTTTTCCAGGATACCTTTTC
>CAYRTV010000470.1:0-2151 GCA_964427225.1 uncultured Eubacteriales bacterium | reverse complement strand
TAGATAATTAACATGATGTGGATCTGGAGGAATGGGATTGGCTGCATTATACCGGTCCTGATAAAAGCTCGACAGACCGGCGGCGCCGGTAGTAAGATCGCCGGAATCGGAATAGTGAAAGCCGCCCTTTAATGAAAGCAAAAACGGTGCCGGTTTGATTGTCGTTTCATGGGGAACATACTCCGGCTCAGGTTGGCTTTCATCCGGCGTGATGATTTTAATTTTCGGAGGGACTTTTTTTTCAACCGGAGGAGTTTCCGTTTCAGTTTGTTCGGATTTGATTTCAGAGGGGTCCGCGATGAGCTCTACCACCAGACTTTCATGGACGAAACCTTCCAGGACCTCGCCGTCTTCCTTTCTAAACCGGATTTTAAACCAATCGCCGGAACGCCCCACGTAGTCCAAAAAGCTGTTTATTTCAGCCTGGTAAATGATGGGGCTGCCGATATCCGGTTGTGAGCGGATATTGGCGACCTCAGTGACTACCTTCAATTTTACTTCCTGTCCATTTCCCGCAACAGGTGCGGATATGGCCAATAGTAAAGCGGCCCCCAAAACCGGTACTAAAACGCAGCTTGCATATTTCATGATGACCTGTGCCTTTTTCTTTTAAGTAAACGACTCGAGAATGCAGTAAAAGGACTCTAAGAAATTATAGAGAAGGCGGTTCAGGGCTGTCAAGCAGGATGATGTTTTGTTTAACATCATAAGGCCGCTTTTCTGATAGAGAAAAAAATGGTAAGATTTTACATTGGAAACAGAGTCTAGGTAAGGAGAGATCCATTGATTATGAATATTAAAACCATGCGTTTTGGATGGATGGCGGTTGTCTTATATATTATGGTGCTGCCGGCGGCGGCGCAGCAGCCGGAAATCACGTTTGAGCAGGAAAAATGGGATTTCGGGCGCATAAAAGAAGGCGAAATAGTGACCCATATATTTACATTTACGAATAAGGGAGATTCGCCGCTGAAAATCCAGCGGGTTCAAACCACTTGCGGATGTACGGCCGCCTTGGTTTCACAGAAAACATTAGCCCCGGGAGAAATAGGCGAATTGAAAGTCACATTCAATACCCGAGGTTATGCGGGAAATGTAGCCAAATACGTCTATATCCATTCCAATGATCCGGTGCACCCCCGGGTCCAGTTGGCGTTAAGGGCGGCTATTGATGTTCCCCCGCGTCCCCGTATCGCTTTGAGCCGGTATACTATTGATTTAGGCTTGATTTTGCGTGGAGAAGAAGTGGCCGCCGAGGCTGAAATTAGAAATATTGGGGAATTGGAGCTGGAAGTGGATTTGTCTCACAGAGAAGCCGCTTTTTTCCACGCCGGAAATAAAATTCAGGATACCCTCCGAATTGCGGCCGGTAAATCAAAAACCGTCAAGGTCCGGCTTCAGCCCCGAAACGAGGCCGGACTATTGCGAGAATACGTTCTGCTTAAAACCAATGATCCCCAGAGGTCCAACCTGTCCATCTACATCAGCGGATATATTGTCACCGAAGAGCAATTACGGGACCTGTTTGAGAAATACAAAGATATCATTGAGAAATAAATACGATGATTTTATTCGCTAACTTTTTAAACGCAGTTGCTTCAATTCTGCATATGGTTTTGATGATTTATCTTTGGATTCTGGTTGTCCGGGCGGTCCTTTCCTGGGTTCACGTTCCCTCGATGTACCAGGTGAAATTAATCCTTTATCATTTAACCGAGCCGGTGCTGGCTCCTCTGCGGAGACTGGTTCCCCCTTATAAATTCGGAGGCTTGGATATCACTCCCATTTTGGCATTTATTTTGATCCTTTTTATTGATTCTTTTTTAGTCAAATCTCTTTCTCTATATGCGCAGCAGATCCTGCGTCAGCACGGAGCGTATACTCTTTAACACTTATTTATGTTGACTGCCGGCCGCTTCTCTATTCCCATGCGGCTGATTTGAGGAATCTTCATGAGTATATACAACGTTGTCAGCTTTACAGGGATTCTAGTGATCGCAGGATTCGCCTGGCTCTGTTCAGAAGACCGGAAAAACATCAACTGGAGGGTCATTTTTTGGGGGATTGTGCTGCAGCTGGGGCTTGCTCTTTTTATTTTTGTCATTCCGGCCGGCGCAAAGTTTTTCTTGTTCATAAACCGGATTGTGGTCC
>CAYRTV010000469.1:0-2154 GCA_964427225.1 uncultured Eubacteriales bacterium | reverse complement strand
CTGGTCCGCAGAGATGAAAACATTATGGTTACGGACTTGGATCATATGGCTAACGTCTCTCCCTGGGAAAGAGTCCAGGGGGAGATTCAAGGCTGTGAAATCCGCCGGGCGAAGATCAATGCCGATGGCCAACTGGATATGGAACAGCTGCTTTCGCAGGTGGATAAACGCACTCGCATTTTAGCTGTAACTATGGCGTCCAACGCCTTCGGCACTATCGTCCCGCTGGCTTCCCTGATTGCCGCCGTCAAAGAGAAAGCGCCGCGCTGTTTGGTCTGTGTGGATGCCGTTCACCATTCAGTTCATGGGCCTATGGATGTGCAAGCTATTGGATGCGATTTTCTGGCCTTCTCCGGATACAAACTCTTCGGCCCGATGCTCGGGATTTTATGGGGCCGCCGTGAATACCTGGAAGAGGCACGTCCCTACCGGGTCGAAACCAATAAAAACAGTCTTCCCGGGAAGATGGAGCAGGGGATGCTGAATAACGCGGTTCTGGCGGGATTTGCTGGTGCGTTGGAATATCTGCTCTGGTTGGGTGGCATTATCTTTTCTCCGGAGGAGGTCCGTTCTCTTGACCGGCGAAAGTTGTTTTTTCATGTGATGCAGGCCATTGAGGAGTACGACCAGAACGTCGGCCGCATGATCCTGGAAGGGCTTCAGGATATGGATAAGGATCGCTTTACTCTTTACGGGCTGAATTCCCCGGACCGGTTTTGCCAGCGGGACCCGACCTTTGCTTTTGAGATCAAGGGATGGCCTGCGGACGGAATAAAAGAAAAAATATGGAAGCGGAATCAGATCCAAATCGGAAGCGGCAACCACTATTCGGCTGCGGTGTGCCGGGTATTAAAGCGTCCCGGCCTTGCCAGGGCCAGCTTCTGCCATTATGACAGCCCCGGGACTGTGCGGTCTTTTTTGAATGCAGTAGCAGAGCTGGTTGAAATAAGTTAAAATAGAACAGAATTATAGAGGTGGACAGCATGAAAAACATATTGGAAATTAAAAATTTAACATTACGGCTGGGCGGTATAACTATTTTAGATGACGTCAGTTTGGATATATGGCGGGGACACGTCCATGCGGTGGTCGGACCTAATGGAGCCGGGAAATCCACCTTGGCATCCGTTATAATGGGGCTGGAGGGCTATCGTGACATTGCAGGTGATATATTGTTCGAAGGCCGGTCCATAAGAAATTTCAATATAGATGAACGTGCCCGGCTGGGCATTACTCTCGCCTGGCAGGAACCGGCCAGATATGAGGGGTTAAAGGTCCGGAATTTTATCGGTGCTTCCGCTCAGAAGCGAGAGGAAGAATTTATTGCGGATGCCTTGGAAAAAGCAGGAGTTTCCCCTGAGAATTATCTTGAGCGTGCGGTGGATAAGACCTTAAGCGGCGGCGAAAGAAAAAAAATTGAGCTGGCATCCATTTTGGCTATGCGCCCTAAGCTGGTCCTGCTGGACGAGCCTGATTCGGGCATAGATGTTGCTTCTCTGCAGAAGATTTTTGATGCGATTGCTCTGCTGAAAGAGATCGGCTGTACTGTTGTCCTGATCACTCACAGCCTGGCTGTCCTGGAGAAAGCGGAACATGCGTTTTTGCTGTGCTGCGGAAAATTCCTGCGCAAAGGAACCGTGGATTCTATCAGCGGCTATTATCATGACAGCTGCCTGCCTTGTGAACATAAAAATGAACCGGAAATGAATGGAGTACAGAATGCTGGATATCAATGATCTTTTAGATACAGCGGGTCTGAGCGGGATCAAGCATGACCCCAGCGCTCCCAGGTTGGTGATCAATCTGAACAAGGTTCACCAAAAAGTCGGGATCCCCGGTTTGGAAGTGGATACGGACGAACTGGAAGACGGCGTAGATGTCCGCATCCGCCTGCGGGAAGGGACTGTCATTGAAAAACCGGTCCATTTATGCTTCGGCGTTACTCATAAAACGGCGGTACAGAAAATCATTCTCGATGTTCACATCGAAAAAAACGCCGCCATTAAGATATTCGCGGAATGTATTTTCCCTGAGGCTGAGGATGTCCAGCATTTAATGAATGCCCGGATTCGCGTTGACGAGAGTGCCCGTTACAGTTACGAAGAACGGCATATTCATAGCCCGGATGGTGGGGTGAATGTGGACGCCAAGGCA
>CAYRTV010000468.1:0-2159 GCA_964427225.1 uncultured Eubacteriales bacterium | reverse complement strand
GGGAGTGGTCCCCGTTTTCATATCGCAGTCGGTTGTGGGGGAGGCCTGTCCTTTGGTCAAGCCGTAAATTTGATTGTTATGGACCATATAGGTGATATCGATATTGCGGCGGATGGCGTGCATGAAATGATTGCCGCCTTCGGCGTAACCGTCGCCGTCTCCTCCTTCTGCGACCACAATCAGGTGATGATTGGCGATTTTGGCGCCGGCGGCCACCGGCAAAGTCCGGCCGTGAAGACCGTTGAAGGTGTTGCATTTAAGATAATGGGGCAGTTTGGCTGCCTGCCCGATGCCTGAGACCACGAGCAGGTTCTCCGGTTTGATGTCCATTTCCGCCAAAGCCTGTTTCCAGGCGCCGAGGATGCCGAAGTTGCCGCATCCGGGGCACCAGGCGATCGGATCGTCGCTGTTGTATATGGACATGTCTGTCATTTTGACCTCCCTGTATTTTTAATCTGTTCCGCCAGCTCTTGGGGCGTAAAGGGGCGTCCGTCATATTTAAGCACATGATATTGAATGTTCACATTGGCCTCCATTTTTAAAAGCCGCGACAGCTGGGCGGTGGAATTGTTCTCAATACAGATAAAACGGGCATTCTTAACCAGCTTGGGCGGAATAGCGTCTCTTTTGACCGGATAGATTTCTGAAAAATGAATATGACCCAGGTCCCGTCCGTTCTGTGCCAGGATTGAGCGTGCTTCTTCCACTACATGGAAATTGGATCCCCAGCTGATCAAATATTCTTCTTTACCGTCATCCGGCAGTATTTTCGGCGGGCTCATTTCTTCTAAAATGCCGTGGTTTTTACGCCATCGCTTTTCCACCATATTTATCCGGACTTCCGCACTTTCCGTAATATGGCCCTCCTCCGTATGCTCGTCGCTGTCGGCATACAAAACCTGTTTCGGAGTCCCGGGGATAAGCCGGGGAGTGATCCCGGAATCAGTCAGACCGTACCTGCGATAATCATAAGGTGAGAGACGATCGAGTTCTTTGTCCGAAATGATGCTTTGTCCGGTTCCGGGAACGTCGTCCAAGGCAATAGAATCCAATGTCCAGGATGAGTCATTTAAATACTGGTCACCCAGTATTATAACCGGTGTCTGGTATTTTTCAGCCAGGTATAATGCCTTGGCGGTAAGATGAAAGGCTTCCTCGGCATCTGCAGGCGCCAGGATAATCCGGGGGAATTCCCCATGGCCTGCATTGACTGCGAAAAGCAGATCGGCCTGTTCCGTCCGGGTGGGCAGGCCGGTAGCCGGAGCCGGCCGCTGGGCGTCGATGATCACCAGCGGGGTTTCCGTCATCCCGGCCAGGCTGATGCCCTCCATCATCAGTGCCAGCCCGCCGCCCGAGGTCCCGGTCATAGCCCGTGCTCCCGCAAAAAACGACCCGATCACACAATTGACCGCAGCGATTTCATCTTCCGCTTGTTCCACCACGATATCGAATTTATCTTGTTTAGACGCCAGGAATTCCATGACCGCAGTAGCCGGAGACATGGGATAGGCGGCGTAAAAACGGAGTCCGCCGGCCAGTCCTCCCAATGCCATGGCCTCACTGGCAGTCATCAGCATGCAAGCCGTTTCGGTCTCTTTTTCCGGAAAATCGGAAAATTTGTTACCTTGGAAATTCTCATTGACAAAATCGAAACCGGCCTGAGCGCACTTTTGATTGGCCTCGACCACATCATTTCCTTTGCCGCTGAAGATTTCTTTCAGCCGCTCTTTTAAAAGTCCGGTATCCAAATTGAGCAGGGCCACCACCGCACCGGCGGCGACGGTGTTGGCCATGCGTGTACTGCCGCCGGCATCTTCGGCGATTTGTTCCATCGGGAGATGGAAAAATCCATCCCCTTCCGGAGGATTGTCTTTCCACTGGTTTTTATCAAATAGAAACAAATCAATATTGTTGTCCCGGTACAACTGGAGTGTATTTTTGTCCAGACACACCAAAATATTCACTTTGGACGAAGGGCAATTCACTCGATCGCTGCTGACCCGGATTTGGGTGAAATTATGACCGCCCCGGATACGGGACATCACATTGTGATGGATGAAGGTCCATAGGCCGCGCCGGACAAAGGCCCGGCCCAGCAGTATGCTGATACTGTTCATGCCCAGGCCGGCGCGGCCTATGGACCTTCATCCATCACAATG
>CAYRTV010000467.1:0-2161 GCA_964427225.1 uncultured Eubacteriales bacterium | reverse complement strand
GGTATTTCCCATATCCGAATCGGTCAAGCGAGTTCAGGTTAAACATATCGAAACCGGTTGCAACCAGAATGGCGCCGACGTCCAAGTCCATGGTCTGGTCTTTATCTTTGAAGTTAATAGCGCCGAAAACGCAGGCCTCCTCACAGGCATGGCACTCTTTATTCTTTCCATTGAGGCGGAGGCAGTTTTCCGAATCAATGACCGGCACATTAGGCAGTGCGCCCGGGCAGGGAACAGCAATGGCTTTCTTTTGTGAAAGGGATTCTTCAAATTCATTATCCAGGCTGACCGGGCAGGGCTCATAACAGGCCCCGCATCCGATGCAGTCGGCGGCTTTAACATATCCGGCCTTTTTGCGAACTTTGACTTTAAAGTCGCCGGCAATCCCGTTAACTTTTTGCACTTCCGAAAGTAAAAGCAGTTCAATATTATCGTTCTGCAAAACATCCTGCTGTATCGGGGCCGCCATACAGGTGGCGCATTCCATGTTGGGATACACTTCCTCAAATTTGATCGTTTGCCCGCCGATCCATGATTCCTTCTCCACTAGATAGACCTTGACCCCTGCCTGGGCCAGAAGCAGGCTCGCCTTCAGTCCGGCGACTCCGGCGCCAATGACCAACACATCTTGATTTTTCATCTAAACTTCCCTTTCTAAATTTTCGAATTATTATTGAAGGGATTGGGTCCCATATGTGCGATATCATCAGAAAATGTATTCACAATTTCCGCATACCGTTTCCCCTCAGAGGCGGAAATCCAGGAGAGCTGAAGCCTTTGTGGTTCCAGATCCAATTTTTCGGCTATTTTTTTCAGAAGAGCAAACCTCCTGCGGGCATAATAATTTCCTTGTTCATAATGACAATCTCCCGGATGGCACCCCGCCACCAGTACACCGTCAGCTCCCCAAAGAAATGAAGCCAAAACTAAATTTGAGTTGACCCGGCTGGAACACATCACCCGGATAACCGACAAATACGGTTTGATCTCCAATTTACTTGATCCGGCTAGGTCGGCCCCGGCATAAGAGCACCAGTTACATAAAAATCCCACTATTTTGGGCTTATATTCTTTTCCCATAATACTTTCCTTTTTTTTCACAGGCCGAATCTGCCCATATCCGACTTGTCATCCTGAGGAAGGCTAAAACTGAATTTGCGCCGTATGCTTACCCGATTCGTCGGTATTGCAGAAGAGAAGAGTTTTTCCTGTTTTTTCCGACCAGGCTTTAATATCTTTAGGGAATGATTCGCAGTCCGCAATCACTTCCAAAATATCTCCTGAGCTCATTTGCGGCGCGAGAGTCGCTACCTTTAAAATAGGCTGGGGACATTTTAACCCCATTGCATCTAAATTTTTCATTGCCATTTTGTCCTCCTTAAAATTTAAAATGAAAATGTAATGGTTGCGTCCTTGATTTCATTGATAAAAGTTGTGGCGCCAATGATCTCGACCCCTTCACGGAAATCTTCCTTTTTCAGATCCTTGGCTTCCAGGGCCAGCTCACACACATAAATCTTTCCGCCCAAACTACGGACACCTTCATACAGCTCCAGAAGATTGGGAAGACCTTTCCCTTCCATTTTTTCAATGACGCCTTTGACCATAGCCGGAGCTCCTCCAGGGCAAAAGAAAATAACCAGTTCGTCACCGGAAGCGACCGCGGATGAGCCCAGAATAAAAGGGGGAAAGATGTTCTTCGTCTCCGCTCCGTTTACTGTAATAGCAACCTTTGACATATATAACCTCCAAAAAATATTTTTACTTAAGCATTGGAGCTTAAGGTTCAAACCAACGCAGATGTCAATCGGGAAGAAGATTCTTAACCGCTTGGATTAATGGTTTGACTTTTTCCGGTTCTTTTAGAAAGTAACAGCGTAAATTTCCATTCTGGCGGCTGTTGACAATTCCTGAATATTTTAAAATATTCAGATGTTGTGAAATATTAGGCTGGGTCACATCGAAGAGGTCCCGAATATCGTTGACGCACTGCTCCCCGTTAAGCAAAATTTCAACGATATAAAGGCGGATGGGATGGGCAAGGGCTTTGAAGATTTGTGCTTCCTGATGGCGATCTTTGTCTGAATCCATAGTAAATAATGTTAACTAACCTGAATTATTCATAAAAAAATTGCGATGTTTTTGCACATTCTTTTTTATC
>CAYRTV010000466.1:0-2162 GCA_964427225.1 uncultured Eubacteriales bacterium | reverse complement strand
GTTGAACGTTTTGTTGCCGGAAGAACAAGCCGATGTTTTAATTGAAATTTCACGTTTACTGAAACCCGGCGGAAAAGCTTATTTTGCTGTAAGAAGAGATATTAAATACGAAGGATTCAGAACGCATAAAATCCATAAAAAACCAACCTATCAATGTATTGTAAAACTGGGCTACCGTTCCATTTTTAAAAATGAGAATGTTGAAATTTACGAATACCAACATTTCAACCAGATAAAACGGAAAAATGCAGATTGCCCGTTTTGTAATCCCAGCCCGGGAAGGGAATTAATACTGGAATCGGCGACTGCATACGCAATTTTCGATAAATTTCCGGTAAATATTGGCCACGCATTAATTATTCCTAAACGGCACTGTGCCGATTATTTTCAACTTTCATTTAAAGAGCAATCGGCGTGTTGGTACATTTTAAATAAAACCAAAGAAATTATTCTCGAAAAATTTCACCCGGATGGTTTCAATATCGGAATCAACATAAATGAACCGGCCGGTCAAACCATTCCGCATGTTCACATTCATTTGATTCCGCGTTACAAAGGCGATGTTGAAATTCCGGAAGGCGGAGTGCGTGGAGTCATTCCTGAAAAACGGACTTATACCTAATATTTATTGCAACACCTCCACCTTCGCAGTTCCTTTTTCCAATCCATCCGAACGGGCGGTAACCGAAATTTCGCCGGGTTTTTTTGATGAACGCACAATCACCTGGCATTTTCCACGGAAAGTGTTCACCCGTGGCTGCTGAAAGCTTTTCATTTCGGAATTTAAAGAGTGGGCCGACGACTATTTCTTTTTAAGCTTAATTGGGAATAGGGTCAAACTATTTTTGTAACTTTAATAAAAAAAGAAAAGCGTTATGGCACAAAAGGAAAAGTATCCGATTTCAAGAAGAAATTTTATTAAAGTTACCGCTGCTTCTGCTGCGGCTCTATCAACTATTTCGCTGGGAAGCTGCAATGTAAAAAATGTTCCCCCACCCATGAAGCGTCCGTTTGGTAAACTTGGATTTAATGTTACTTCTATTGGTTTGGGGGGGCAGGCTTCGCTTCAGTGGACTCCTGAAGATGTGGATCCGGTTCCCATTATACTGAAGGCTTTTGATTTGGGAATTAATTATTTCGATACATCCAACCTGTATGCAGGAAGCCAGTTGAATTTCCACAAGGCATTTCAGCAACTGAACCTTATTCCGGGTGAGGATGAATACAATGAAGGTTTGCGCAATTCCATCTGGCTTACCAGTAAGACTGCTCACCGGTGGGGAAATCCGGGCTGGCCGGAAAGGGAAAATGTCAGAAACCGATCCAACGGGGAAAATGTGCAATGTGCAGTGGATGATGTAAAACGGTCGCTTACCCAGCTTTTTGGCGACAATAAAGGATGGTACCCTGAAGGAGCCTGCCTGGATATGGTGCTGATTCATACCTTGACAAGCATGGAGGAGGTGGATGTTCTTTATGAGGGGCTGGAAACACCGCTGGATCCTGAAGGAAATTTTGGGGCATTAGTGGCTTTGCGTGATTTGCGCGATGGCACAAACCATACCGGAATGAATCCGAAGAACGAAAAACTGATCCGGCATATCGGTTTTTCCGGCCATGCCCATCCGCCTGCAATGATTGATATGATACAGCGTGATGAATATGGAATTCTGGATGGAATGCTGGTGGCAATCAATGCCAACGATAAAATAAAAATGAATATGCAACACAATGTAATTCCTGTTGCCGAAGCCAAAGGAATGGGAATTATTGGTATGAAAGTTTTTGCCGATGCTGCTATGTACCACAAAGAGCCTAAGTGGTCGAATGTGCCTGAAGATGTTTACCGGAAAGTGGGTTCTTCTGAATTGCCCAGCCGCCCACTGGTTGAATATGCATTAACAACACCGGGAGTGCATACTTTGATAATAGGAATTGGTCAAATTGACGACGACCCGATGAAATGTCAGCTCATCCAGAATTTTTATGCTGCACAGATTAAGCCGGACGGAATGTCTGCCGAAGAGCGGGAGAGAATTGAAAAGCATGCTGCAAAAGTAAAAGACGGCAAAACCAATTATTTCCAGGCTGTTGAAAATGAAGGATTGACCGCACCCCGGAATCCTGAATTGGCTAAGTCGGGCGAAAAAAACCGTATTGCC
>CAYRTV010000465.1:0-2175 GCA_964427225.1 uncultured Eubacteriales bacterium | reverse complement strand
GGCGGCATTTGTATTCATATATCGGCATTATGTAACCTCCAAAATTGATCCTACATTATAACAAAACCGGCCCGGGGAAACCAGCCGGCGAGAAGAGGATGAAAACAAGTAATTCGGATGTATTCCCGGCGGGATATTGCTTTTTTCCGAAATTGTTTTTACACTGAGATCAAGCCTGAATATGTCAGGCAGGCAAAATCATGCACAAACTGCCCATTATAATTTTATTATTGGCCGCATCGGCAGGGATAAGTACGGCGCAGGAAATCCGAACTCCAGTCTGGGCCGGCCGGTTTTATCCGGCGGATGGTGACCAGCTGTCCGCATGGCTCGATTCCCGGCTGAATGTGAAGAGTGAATCTTTCCCCGGCAAAAAGCCTGCTGTGCTGATTGCTCCTCATGCCGGGTATATCTATTCCGGTGAAACGGCGGCGGCCGCTTACCGTGATGTGAAAGGATTGGATTATGACACTGTGGTCGTTATCGGGCCCAGCCATCATCATGGATTCAGGGGAGGATCCATTTATATGCGAGGGGGATACCGCACTCCATTAGGTGTTTTGCCTGTGGATGAGACATTGGCGGAAAAATTATCAAAATGGACACATTTCAAATACATTCCGGACGCCCATGCTGAAGAACATGCCATAGAAGTCCAAGCTCCGTTTATTCAAAAAGCCCTTCCGCAGGCATCCATTTGCCCGGTTGTTTTGGGGGCGGCCGGACGCAAAGACATATCTCGTTTGGCCGCGGCCTTGAGGAAGGCGGCCGCAGAGAAAAACATTTTGGTTATTGCCTCAACGGATATGTCCCATTTTCTGCCTCAAAAAGAAGCCCGAAAACGTGACGCCAGGACGATTAAGCTCATTCAGACATGGAAAATATCCAAACTTATCAGTCAATTGGAGAATAGGGAAAATATTATGTGCGGCGGAACCGGCGTGGCTGCAGCCCTTGAATATGCGCAGGATTTGCCGGGACGCCTGATTCGCATATTAAAATATGACGATTCCACCGCCGGAGGAGGTCCGGAGTCCAGGGTGGTCGGGTATCTCGCAGCGGCTGTCTATTCCGATTCCGCCGGAGAGTCCGGACTTGCGGAGCAAGACCGGCAGCTATTGTTCTCGATTGCCCGAAAAGCGATGAACCGCTATATAAAAGAAAAAAAAATTGTCTACCCGATGTGTGATCGGGCCCGGCTGCAAAGAGCCCAGGGCGCTTTTGTTACTCTGAATAAAAACGGCCGCTTGCGCGGATGCATCGGATCTGTTGAGGGAACCCGGCCGCTTTATCTGACGGTGGCGGAAGCGGCTGTTTTAGCTGCAGTGCGGGACAAACGCTTTCCGCCGGTTACCCCCGACGAGCTGAAGGATATTGTTCTCGAAATTTCCATTCTCACTTCTCCAGTCAAAATCACCGAACCTGAGTGCATTGAAGTCGGGCGCCATGGTTTGATCATAATTAAGGACAATAAAAAGGGTCTGCTGCTGCCTCAGGTGGCGGTGGATAACAAGTGGTCGCGGGAAATGTTTCTGGCGCAGACCTGCGAAAAGGCGGGGCTGAATCGGAGCGCGTGGAAGAACGGAGCCGGTATTTATATATTTGAAGCGCTGGTTTTTCGGGAAGAAGAATGAACTCAGGGTTGACTTTTTTTTGGAATTATTTGAGAATTTAGACTAAATATACGTTTATGGTAATTCAGACAATGAGAAATATATTTAAATCTTTTATGACCCTGGTGCTGGCTTCTTCCGCTTTCATGATCGGTTTTTATTTGGGTCAAGAAAAAGTTGTCTCTAAGATTCCTGACTTTCAGGAAGAAGCCGAAGAAAAATCCTGATACTTAGAGACATCGATTTTTGCGGGAAGGCAATCAATGAGCATTTGGATATACGGCGGAATCATCATCTTTGGATTGTTTATCATTCTTTTATTCGTTAACCCGAGTTTATCTTGCTTTGGTAAAAGACTCAAATCTCCCTTTTATCCCCTGCTTCGCAAACGAAGACAGCGAAAAAAAACCAAAGAAGCCCCAACGGAAGATTATGGATTTTCTTTGGTAGACGAAAAAGAAAGACGGCGGTCCCGGATTGAAAAAGTAGATCTGAAAAAAAGAAAACGGGAAAAAGAAAAAAAAATAGAGACGGAAGACTATGGATTTTCTCTTCTTGATGA
>CAYRTV010000464.1:0-2175 GCA_964427225.1 uncultured Eubacteriales bacterium | reverse complement strand
GAGATCGTTTCACGTGACTGGAGTTCAGACGTGTGCTCTTCCGATCTGAAGAGGCATTAGAAGCTGGAGCCGCTTTTGCCGCTGACGGAAAATCCGTGAATAATATCCTGGGATTTCCCGGCATTTTCCGCGGATCAGTGGATGCGGATGTACCGCGAATTTCGCAAGAAATGCTGATTGCAGCGGCCAGGGCCATTGCGAATTCAGCGTCCCCGGGAGAATTAGTTCCGAATCCTCTAGACCGGGAATCACACCGCAGGGTCACAATGGCCGTAGCGCGCATGGCCTTGGAGCAAAAGCTCAACCGGGCCGATTTAGCCGGTTATTTTGAAGAAGCCTGATGAGGTCGGAGTTAAACATGAAAAGTGCCGGCGCTTGGGCCAGGTGGCCGCGGTGAAAATTGAGGAATTGATCAAATGAAAAAAGCGGTTTTGATTCCGGGTTTGATTTTATATTTTTTAGTCAGCTGCAGATGCCTTTATCCCGACCAAAAAAGAGAGGGATTCAAAGCCCTTTTTGACGGCCGTACCCTTAATGGATGGCGGAAACTGACCGAATACAGCGGGGATTCCGGCCAATGGACGGTTCCGGACGGGGTCTTAACCGGCGAACAGTTTCCGGAAGGCCAAGGGGGGCTGTTGGTGACCGAAAAGACATTCAGTGATTTTGAAGTCTATGCAGAGGTGAAAGCGGATTACCCCGTAGACTCAGGCCTCTTTTTCCGGGTTCAGCCGGATGTCCTATCGTACCAAGTGACTATCGATTACCGGCCGGAAGGAGAAGTCGGAGCGCTCTATTGCCCGGGAGGCGGGGGTTTTCTGGTTCACAATACAAAAGGAGTCTCCTTGTGGAAAAAAGACGCCTATAACCGCATAAGAGCCCGGATTCAGGGCCAGCCTCCACGGATACAAGCTTGGATCAATGGTCATCAGATACTGGACTATACAGATGAAATTCAAGAGGAAAAACCCCGGGTGCCCGCCAGCGGGCATTTTGGAGTTCAAGTCCATCCCGGCCCCAGCTGGGGGGAAGGGAATAAGATCTGTTTCCGGAAGATTCTGATAAAGCTTCTATAAAAAAAGCAAACAGAGTAAAGGCGATTAATGGGGAATCGGAAGGTTCTATTCAAAACTCATCACAATGCGAAACATCGCAGGCGATTGGAGCATATTTAATGCGACCATATAATTGTCTGCTGAAAAAGGAAGAATACGGCTCACCAGCCGGCCGGGAGCAATAAAAGACCGGTTGATATAGTCGGCGGTTTCATCCCAAATAGGCCGGTCGAAGCCGGATTGATTTTTTATGGCTAAGTTTTTTTCCGCCCAATCCGCTTGGACAATTTCAAATGGATGTTCATTGCGGCCGAACAGCAGAGCGTCTTTACTTGCCAGATCAAATGACAGGGCCATGCCGCTGTGCGTCCCGCTGCATTCAACCACGGTTTCCGGACCCAGCCCCCTTAACTCGTTTATCCCCTTCGTATCTCTGGGAGAAAAAACGTAATCCGCTCCCAACTCCAACCCTTTTTCGCGGCACAGCTGGTTCTTTTCAATCGCCCAGATTTGACGCGCTCCCAGCACTCGCAGCCACATCACTGCGGCCTGGCCGGCAGGTCCCAACCCAATCACCACACAAGCGGCCCGGAATACTTTTTCAGCCCGCTTGAGCAAGGCCAGCATCCCGGCCATCAGGTCAGCCGGGGCCAGAGCGGCGGCCTTCGCCTCAGTCACAGCTTTTTTGGCCCATTGCTCAGGGCAGACAATGGATTCCTGATAGAGATTTCCTGACCACCGGCATAAAAGGACCCTGTCTCCCGGCTGCAAAGTTTGAACATCCTTGCCCGCCGCTGTCACAACGCCGGTTCCCTCGCGCCCCGGAAAGCCGGGCGGACAAGGGTAGCTGCATTTGCCACGGCGGGAAGACCGGTCCAGGAAGATATTTCTATCATGCTGATTTGAGACGGCAGCCGCCTGAATGGTGACTTTAACTTCGTTTGGGTGAGTTATTTCTGGAGAGGGAGTGTTAATTTCGGAAACGTGTCCTGGAGCAGTTATTTGCAATGCTTTCATGTTTTCACCATTTTATTCTAGCCTGAATCATTCATAAAAAAATTGCGATGTTTTTGCCATTTCTTTTTTATCAGCGATTAACATGATTTTTATTGAAAGTTCA